>JAIERC010000188.1 GCA_019747165.1 Sphingomonas sp.
CGCCCGCGCTCAGATCGGCCTGACCACCCAGCACTTCGGCCGGCAGCAGATCGACATCGATCCGGCCAATCCGATCCCCCGGTGCCAGAATAACGGTACGCTCCACAACATTGCGCAATTGGCGGACATTGCCAGGCCATTCATAGCTTTGCAGCGCGACCATCGCATCGGGGGCGACCTCGGGTGTCGGCACCCGCCGCTGCGACGCGTAATGGGCGACAAAATGCTCAACCAGCGCCGGAATATCCTCGCGTCGCTCGCTCAGGCCGGGGATCACCACCGGCACGACGTTGAGCCGGTAATAAAGATCCTCGCGGAACCGCCCTTCAGCGATTTCCTCGGTCAGATTGCGGGCGGTTGCAGAGACCACACGTACATCGACCCGGACCAGCCGTTGCCCGCCGATCCGGGTAAAGCTTTGATCGGTCAGCACGCGCAAAATGCGCCCCTGTGTCGCTAGCGGCATGTCGGCAATCTCATCAAGGAAGAGCGTGCCGCCATGCGCCTGTTCGAGCAGACCAGGACGAACGACATTGCCGCCCTCCTCCACCCCGAATAACTCCTCCTCAACCCGCTCAGGGGTCATTCGCGCGGCGCTCACCACCACGAATGGGGCAGCCGCACGCAGGCTCCAGCCATGCAGCAGGCGCGCGGCGACTTCTTTGCCAACCCCCGCCCCGCCCATTACCAGCACCCGGCTGCCGGTTGAGGCAACGCGTTTCAGCGTTGCGCGCACGGCGTTGATCGCGCCGGAATTGCCGGTGAGATCATCTTCACGACCCGCCGATGCCCTCAGCGAGGCGACTTCGCGCTTTAGCCGCTCGGTTTCGGTCGCGCGTTCGACAAGCAGCAAGAGCCGCTCGGCTTCGAACGGCTTTTCAATAAAATCAGCCGCCCCGCGGCGGATCGCTGAAACAGCGGTGTCGAGATTGCCATGCCCCGAAATCACCAGCACCGGAATGGTTGGATCGCGGCGCTTCAATTCATCGAGCAATTCCAGACCATCGAGCCGCGAATCCTTCAGCCAGACATCGAGCAGCACCAAAGATGGGCGGCGCATCGCGATGGCCTCAAGCGCGGCATCGCTATCGGCGGCACAGCGCGTCTCATAACCCTCATCCTCGAGCACGCCTGCAACGAGTTCGCGGATATCGAGTTCGTCATCGACGACGAGAATGTCGATCACCATTAGCTGTTCCGATTTCTGGTAAGGGCGGTGAGGCGGCTTTCATCGCTCGCCGGGATTTCCGGTTCCGTGTCGCTGCCCAGGCCAGCGAGCAGAGCCGCGTCAAAACTCAGCGTCACGATTGTGCCGCCACCGGGGCGATCAGCAAAGCTGATGGTACCGAAATGTTCTTCAACGATCTTTTTGACGATGGCGAGCCCCAGCCCGGTGCCCCGCGCGCGCGTTGTCATATAGGGTTCGATGATGCGATCCCGCTCGATCGGCAGCCCAACCCCGCTATCGGCCACCGAAACTGTGACCTGGCGGCCATCAACGGGCTTAGCCAGGGTCAAGGTGACCTCCCGCTCGCCATCGACCGGCACATTTTCAAGCGCCTCGACGGCATTTTTGACGATATTGGTCAGCGCCTGGCCAATTTGGCGACGATCACACGTCAACACGGGCGATGGATCATCATGCACGAGCGAAAAACGGATATCGCTATGCGCAACTTCGTGCAGAAACAGCGATTGCCGCGCGATATCGACCAGCGATTCCTCGCGGAACACAGGCTTTGGCATCCGCGCAAAGGACGAAAACTCATCGACGATCCGACGGAGATCGCCCACCTGGCGAACGATTGTTTCGGTCAGCCGGGTAAAGGTGCCGTCATCTTGGGCAATCTGCTTGCTATAACGGCGCTGCAGCCGTTCGGCCGCGAGCTGGATTGGGGTCAGCGGGTTCTTGATCTCATGCGCAATCCGCCGCGCCACGTCTGACCAGGCAGCGCGGCGCTGATCGAGCAATTGTTGGGTGATGTCGTCAAAGGTCAGCACTTGTCCGTGTTCATCGCCGGTGATCTTCACCGCCAATGTCCGCGCTTCGCCGCGCGCCGTCACCTGCACCACCGCCTCGCTCGCTTCGCCGTCGAGCAACGCGCCAAGTTCGGGCGAAACCTCGGTCAGCACGCGACCAACCGGGCTTGCCTCGCCCGTGCCAAGCAGCGTCATCGCCGAACTGTTGATCAGCCGGATCGCGCGATCTCCGTCAATCGAGATCACGCCGGCGGTAACGCCCGACATCACCGCTTCAATCAGGGCACGCCTACTATCGAGCTGATCATTGGCGGCGACCAGCGCGCTGGTCTGTTCCTGCAACCGACCGGTCATGGCGTTAAAGGCGTTGGCGAGCGTGCCGACCTCGTCCTGGGTTTTGGGTGCCGCCACACGCGCCGTCAGATCGCCCCGTTCAACGCGCCGGGCCGCCGATACAAGCTCGCCCACAGGCCGCACGAGCCTGTCTGCAACCGTCAGCGCAATCCATACTGCGATGCCGATAATCAGAAGCGAGATACCCAATAGCGCCGCATTAAATTGCAGCTGAAGCGAGCGAGAGCGCTTCAACAACGCGCGATAATCACCAACAAGCGCGTTGCCACGCTTCAGCAATTGCGTGGTCTGCGAATCAAACACGCGCGTTACATAGAGATAATTATCCTGCCCATAATCGAGCCGCGCCAATGCGCCCGGTGCCTCAAGACTCTCGATCAGAACGGTTTTCTTACCGGCCTTTAGCTGTGCGACCATCTTCGGGGTCACCACCTTATTGAGATCGCGATCATAGGGATCGACCAGCGCCAGCGAAATTGGCTGACCATCGGCGGTCAAATGAACGATAATTGCTTCGGAAAGTTCGCGCTTATAGGTTTGCAGGAAAAGATCGCGGATGAATTCCTTGCTGTCGATTGGGTTGGTGCGGAGCGATGTGGCCAAATCGCCGCTCATCGCCACCAGCGCGCGATCGACGCGATCAAGCTCGTCATGATAGTTTTTCTGGCCGATGATCGCGGCATCCTCGAACATGTTGCGCGCGCGATCCGAGAACCAGAATTCTACGCCATATTGGAACAACAGCGAGGCAAAGATCACGACCAACAGGGTCGGCACCGCAGCGATCACCGAAAACATCGCCACTAGACGGACATGCAATCGCCCCGTGCCGCCAATCGGTGACAGCGTTGCGCGTCGCATCGCCACGCGGCGGCCAAAGAGAACCAGTAGCGCAATCCCCGGCAGCAAATTGGCAACCAACAACAGGGCAACCAGCGGCGGCGACAATAGCTTTTGGGGTGCACTCTCCCCAGTGATGATAAAATAGCTAATGATTCCAATTGCGACCGCGCCACCTAGCACGGCAAGCTCGACAACCGGGGTAACCGAAAAGATGCTTTTCGGGTGCGTCGGTACATCGGCGAGTGCGGTGGCGGTCGTCATCGTGGCCAGAATACAACACAATCGTTGCATCGAGAACACACAAAACCACAGGTCAACCTGTATCAGCGTCGTACGGTCGTGCCGGAAAAGGTCAGGAGGCTGTATCCGGCGTCACAACGTCGATGCCTAGCGTGTCGAGCCGCTTGCGTAACGTATTGCGGTTGATGCCCAGCGCACGGGCGGCGCGCAATTGATTGCCGCCATGACGTGCAAGGACAGCCTCAATCAACGGACGTTCCACCTCACCGATAATCCGGTCATAAAGTGAGCCATCATCAAACGCCGCCGGATCTTCCCGCGTCAGCCGATCAAGCCTTGCGCGGATCGCCGCGCCGATATCAGCATCAGCATTGATCGGCGACACTGCCGGGCTGGTCGCGCCCAACATTGCCTGCACGCCTTCAGCACCAATCACTTCATCGCGCGTGAGCACGGCGATCCGGCGCATCGTATTTTCCAGCTCGCGTACATTGCCCGGCCAGTCATGGCCCTCCAGCAGGACCACCGCCGCGTCGCTCAATTGTTTGCGCGGCAGCCCTTGCACCGCTGCCTCATCAAGGAAATGCCGCGCGAGCAAGGCGATGTCCTGGCGTCGTTCACGCAGCGCCGGCAGCGCGATCGGCACCACGTTCAGCCGGTAAAACAGGTCTTCGCGAAACTTGCCCTGCGCCACGAAGAGAGAAAGGTCGCGGTTGGTCGCGGCAACAATGCGCACATCCGCGCGGATCGTCCGCGCGCCGCCTACTGTCGTAAACTCGCCCGATTGCAACACGCGCAGCAGCCGGGTCTGCGCCTCCATTGGCATGTCGCCGATTTCGTCGAGGAACAGCGTGCCCCCTGCTGCCTGTTCAAACCGCCCTGCTGACCGCGCTTGCGCGCCAGTGAACGCACCGCGTTCATGCCCGAACAGTTCGGCTTCGATCAGTTCGCGCGGGATTGCCGCCATGTTGATCGCCAGAAACGGCGCCTGCCGCCTTGGCCCCAGATCATGTACGGCGCGCGCCACCAGTTCCTTGCCGGTGCCCGATTCACCTGAAATCAGCACGGTAAGGTCGTTGGAGACAACCCGGGCGATGATCCGGTACACGTCCTGCATCGCCGGCGACCGGCCAATCAGCGGCAAGCCATCGCTGACCGGATCAAGGTTGGTTTCGGGCAGCTGGCTGCGTTCAAGCGCGCCCTTTACCGCCCGCGCCAGCACATCAAGATCGAACGGTTTGGGCAGATAATCAAACGCGCCAACTTCGGTCGCGCGCACCGCAGTGGTCAGCGTGTTTTGCGCCGACAGGATGATGATCGACAGGCTCGGGTGTTGCGCGAGCAGCGTCGCGACCATGTCCAACCCATTGCCATCGGGTAAAACAACATCGGTGATCAGCAGATCGGGCAACCCGGCGGCCAGCTGGACATGCATGTCGGCCAGCGTGCCCACTGTCTTGACGTCATGGCCTAGCCGCCGCAGCGCCTGGCCAACCACAGTCCGGATTGCCCCATCGTCGTCGACGACCAATATCCGCCCACTCATCGTGCCACCGCCGGCAGCAACAGTCGGAAAACGGTCTGTTCGGGTACGCCCTCACGCGCATATTGGATGATGCCCCCCATATCGCGCACTAGCTTCTCGACCAGCGCCAGGCCGAGCCCCTGCCCCTCTGGCTTGCCCGACACGAAGGGATCGAACAGATTATCAGCGATATCGGCCGGCGCGCCTGGGCCATTATCGATCACGCAGAGTTCGATCGGCAGGCGCTGGCGCGGCTTTCCCGGTGATGCGGGCAGGGCCATACCGTGGCGATAGGCAGTGGTCAGCATGACTCGCCGATCCGCCTGACGATGAGTGGCCTCACAGGCATTTTTGAGCAGATTGAGCACAACTTGCAGCATCGCATCGCGATCAATCTGGACCTCGGGCAGCGACGGATCAAAGCGTTCGACGATCAGCACATCGCGCGCAAAACCGGCCATCGCGACGCGCCGGGCATGATCGAGTATCGGATAGATATTGTGCGGTGCAGGGGCCAGCGGACGGGTATCGGTGAAATCCTGCATTCGGTCGATCAGCGCAGCGATCCGATCGACTTCGGTGACAATTAATGTCGTCAATTCCTGCGTGTCGCCAGCATCCACGCCATCAGCCAGTAATTGCGCGGCCCCCCTGATGCCCGACAAAGGATTTTTGATTTCATGAGCCAGCATTGCCGCCGCGCCAACTGCCGATCGCGCCGCGACGCGATCAGCCTGACCGAGCCGCCGCGACGCACCGCCATGGTGCAGGGTGATTATCCGCCAGCCAGGGTGATCGGCAACCATTGCTTCGATAAAGTCGATGCGGACTCGCCCGCCGCGCGCAATCTCGATGATCGAGTCATAGGCAGCAAAGCCGAGCCCGGCACGGCGATCCCGATAGCCTGCTGGCAGTGCTAATATCGCCCCCAATTCCTGCCCTTGCATGGCGCGTTCAGAAATGTTGAGCAGGAGCTCGGCCTCGCTATTGGCATAAGCGATCAGTCCATCTGGACTTACCAGCACCACCGGCACCGGCAAAGCGGCCAGCAGTTCGGCGAAATGCGGCCGTGGCGGCATCTGAGGTGCAGTCAAACCGATCAGGCGGCTTTCAGCGCACGATAGGGGGCATAGAATTCTGCCAGCATCGCCAGCACCGTCTTGGGATCGGCCTGCTGGTTTACGCGATTGCGGAATTCAGCAGACCCGTGCAGCCCGCGCGTATACCAGCCGATATGCTTGCGGGCCAAGTTGACACCGGTTTCGTTACCATAGAGTGAGAGCATCTCTTCATACTGGCCTATAATTGCATGATATTGTTCGTCCAGCGACGGATCCGCAACCGGCCGACCACTGGCGAACCATTCCATGACCTGGCCGAGCAGCCAGGGCCGTCCATAGGCACCGCGTCCGATCATCACGCCATCCGCCCCCGACTGGGCAAGCGCGGTTTCTGCATCTTCAATCGAGCAGATGTCGCCATTGACGATGACGGGCAGCTTTACTGCTTCCTTCACCTTGCGGACAAAGGCCCAATCAGCGCTGCCCTTGTACATTTGGCACCGCGTCCGACCATGCACGGTGATCAGCTTAATGCCCAGATCCTCGGCAATCCGCGCAAGCTCGGGGGCGTTCAGGCTGTCATGATTCCAGCCCATCCGCATTTTGAGCGTGACGGGCACCTCCACCGCCTTCACCGTCGCCTCAATGATTGCAGCGGCGAGTGGCAAATCGCGCATCAGCGCGGAGCCGGCATCGCCATTGACGATCTTCTTGACCGGGCAGCCCATGTTGATGTCGATGATCGCGGCGCCGCGATCGGCATTCAGCTTCGCTGCCTCACCCATCTCGCGTGGCGAACAGCCGGCCAACTGCATTGAGATCGGCTCCTCGACCGGGTCCCACGCTGCCTTTTGCAAAGACTGACGCGTTTCGCGGATCATTGCCTGGCTGGCGATCATTTCGGAGACGTTGAGGCCCGAACCATAGCGCCGCACCAGCCGCCGGAACGGCATGTCGGTGACGCCAGTCATCGGCGCGAGGAGCACGGGGCTCTCGATCCGCACCGGACCGATCTGAATGGGGGCGAGTGTCGTCATGATCTGCCTGAAAAACAGGCAGCGTCTAACGATGACACGCCAAGCTGGCAAGACTGGCGAGCGGCATTGGCTTGCGCTAGGCGAAAACCATGTCGTCTCTCCCTCCCTCATTTGCCGCCCCCCAAGCACCGCAGCGCGTCGTCGCCCTCATTGTCGCCGCCGGCAGTGGCACCCGCGCCGGTGGCGACGTGCCCAAGCAATATGCAAGGGTCGCCGGCAAGCCGATGATTGCGCATAGCTATGC
>JAIERC010000117.1 GCA_019747165.1 Sphingomonas sp.
GCGTTTTATCGCCAGAGCAGCGCCACAAGATACGACGGGAAGAGACGATGGAAGCACGCCGCTATACCAGCCTTGCAATCACCCTCCACTGGCTTGTCGCGATCGGCATCATCGTCAACGTGTTTTTGGCGCTGACCTGGGACTTTTATCCCGAGGAATCGATCCGCCCGGCGATCAACCTGCACAAATCGATTGGCATCACCGTGCTGGGGCTGGCGATCATGCGGCTGTTGTGGCGCTTCACGCACACCCCGCCCGCCCTGCCCACCGGCTATGCGAAATGGGAAGTGCAGCTGAGCCATGTGACGCATGTGCTGCTCTATGTGATCATCTTTGCGATGCCGATCACGGGCTGGATGCATGATTCGGCCTGGAAAGCGGCGGCGGAAAATCCGCTGACTCTGTACGGGGTGATCCCCTTTCCGCGCATCAGCTACATCATGAATCTGGACGCGGTAACCAAGGAGCAGATGCATGATCTGTTCGGCGAGTTTCACGAGATTGCGGCTTATGCCATTTACGTGCTGGTCGGGTTGCATGTCCTGGGCGCGCTGAAGCACCAGTTTTTCGACAAGCAGCGCGAGTTGCAGCGCATGTGGTTTACGGGCGACACCGAATAAGCACGCCATTCCCTTATGATGCGATTATCCTGGGCGCGGGGGCGGCCGGGCTGTTCTGCGCGCAGGTTGCAGGGCAGCGCGGGCGGCGGGTGCTGCTGATCGATCATGCCGATGCAGTCGGCAAAAAAATCCTGATTTCGGGCGGTGGGCGCTGCAATTTCACCAATATTGGCACCACGCCCGCGCAGTTCATCTCCGCCAACCCGCATTTCGCCAAATCAGCGCTGAGCCGCTACACGCCCGCCGATTTCATCGCACTGGTCGAGGCGCACGGGATTGCGTGGCACGAAAAGACGCTGGGGCAATTATTCTGCGACGGATCGGCCAAGCAGATCGTCAATCTGCTGCTCGACGAATGCGCCAAAGGGCAGGTGGATATCGCGCTGGGGTCGGCGATCCGATCGGTCGAGCATGCGGACGGCCGGTTTCGGGTGGCTTTTGGCGATCGCATCGAGACGGCACCGGCGCTGGTGATCGCGACCGGTGGCCCCTCAATCCCGCAAATGGGCGCGACGGGCTTTGCCTATGATCTCGCGCGGCAGTTCGGACTGAAGGTGGTGGAGCCGCGCCCTGCGCTTGTCCCGCTGACCCTGAGTGGTGATGAAGCGCTGTTCCAAAGCCTGTCGGGCGTCGCGACCGAGGTGGTGGCACGGTGCGGCAAGACGGCGTTTAAGGAGGCGGCGTTATTCACGCATCGCGGCCTATCGGGTCCGGCGATCCTGCAGGTATCAAGCTATTGGCGGCACGGCGAAGCGATCGGCATCGATTTTCTGCCCGGGCGACCGCGCGATTGGCTGATCGCGGCGAAACGCGCAGGGCCGAAGGTGAGCTTGCGCAACAGTCTGGCAAGCGCGCTGCCCTTGCGGCTGGCGGATACGCTCACCGAAAAGCTGCCATTTGGCGGGGCGTTGCTGAGCTATACTGATCGCGAACTGACCGACATCGCTGCGCGGCTGGCCGATTGGCGCTTCATGCCGAATGGCAGTGAGGGATTCGCCAAGGCTGAGGTAACAGTCGGCGGGATTTCCACCGACGGCCTCTCCTCGCAGACAATGGCGGCACGCAAGCTTCCGGGGCTGTATGCGATCGGCGAGGCGGTTGACGTGACCGGGTGGCTGGGCGGCTATAACTTCCAATGGGCCTGGGCGAGCGGGTACGCGGCAGGGCTGGCGATATAGCGCGCCGGGTCTCACGGTCAGCTATGGGGCAAGGATAGGCCGACGTGATCAAATGATGAGCGAGATCGCGTTCCCAAAATTGTGCAGCAGAATCGGCAGCAGCAGGCTGCCCGTGCGCAGTCGCAGCCAGACGGCGATGAACGATGGCAGCGCCGTCAGCGCCATCGTGATTGGGTCAAACGAAAAGCTGCCGTGTGAAAAGCCAAAGGCGTGCGCCATGCCGAACAGCCAGCATGAGAGCACCGCGCCCCAGCCCCAATCGACGCCCAACAGCCGTTTCCGCCCAGTAAAGGCCCGATCGAGTGCAACCAGCAGCATGCCGCGATAGAAGGGCTCCTCCTCCAGCCCCGGCACGGTGAGCTGAAAGGCGACTTCTTCCGCATTGGTGCCGCTGCCCGAAAAGGCGAGCGCGATGATCACGAAGAAGGCGCAATAAACCGCAGCGACTGGCAGGGCAGCCCTCAAACTGCCTGGCGCCTGGGTGAGCGTGACGCCGCATCGCCGCCAACCAAATGCTGGCAACGCCATGACGATAAGCGTCGCCGCGAGCGCGGCCAGCTTCCCCTCCCAATTCCATGCTCCGCCAATGACATCGGGCAGCAGACCATAACCGCGCGTCAGCAGCGCATCATTGATCGCCACCAGGAGCGCCGCGAACATTAGCCATCGGGGCGCAAAGTGCCGCCGGTTCACCGCCCCAATTGCCCCGCCCAGCAGCAGAAAAAGCGCCAGCAATCCGCCCAACCCCAACAAACCATTCATGCCGCTGCCCTCATCCTGTGGAGGGAACTCGGCTAGCAGAAGGACGCAGGCGTGCCTTATCAGAACCCGACATATCGATGCTCAAAAAGCGGTCACCGTGCCGAAACCCGGCGCATCAGCATCTCCTGGATCAGCCTGGGAAGCGCGGGCGCGATAGTCGCCGGGACTGCATCCTTCAATCGATCGAAATGCCCGGTTGAAGCTCGCGAGCGATCCGAAACCGCTGTCGAGGCCAATGGTGATAAGCTTGTCACCGGCACGGCGGCGATCCCCCAACAGCCGCCGCGCCTCAGCCACCCGATAGTGGTTCAGAAAAGTACGGAAATGATCATGGCCGAGGTCATGATTGATCAACTGTCTGATGCGCCGCTCTGTAGCCCCCATTTGCGCGACGAAGCCAGCAAAGGTCAGATCGGGATCAAGGAATATCCGCTGCGTCTCCATCAGAGTCGTCAACCGGTGATGCAGCGCCGTTTCGCGGGCTGAAGCCGCACCTGCCTGCGTCCGGTTGACCGGCACCGGGCTGGGCGCAAAGCCGAACGTGAGCACATCCGGTCGGACCGCGAGCGACCTTCCAGCAAGCCAAAGAGCGAAGCCTAACGCCATGACGTTCTGAGCGATCGCGAAGGTAAGGGGTCGCCAGGCAAAGCCGAACACCAAATCTGCCGTCAGATCGATCAGCAACATCCCGCCAAGCAGGATCGCGACCATGATGCGGGCATCGTGACGCTGCTGGATGAGGTCACCCGGCCGCTCGACCAGCAAGCGCCAGACAAGGTGAGCGACGATGCCAAAACCCAGTGCAATGAGGAGCAGCGATAATCCCCGCCCCGCGACCAAAGGACCAAAAAGACCGCGATCGATTGCCGCGATCACCGCCCAGGCCAAGCCGACGCCCAATACGCCACCTTTCGGCCTGAAGCGATTGTCAAAGCACGATAGGCAGAACCACCACAGGAAGATGACGGCAAAGCCGCTGAGGAAGTGCGCGATGTCACCCGCTATACCGTTGAGGCGAAGTCCAACCTTTGGCGTGTTCTGGATGACGAAGGCGGACAGGCAGACCGCCAAGGGGGCGAACAAAGCGGCGGGCACGCCAATCCGTCGCCACCCACGGAGCTGCAACCATGCGAGCAGCAGCAATGCAGTAGCAGCGGTGATTCGTATGGCGACGTCGAGTTGAACGATATCCACGCCTGCTCGCTACCAAAGCCTGGACTCTTAAACCATCGCAGGGTGTACGCGGGTTCACATGAGCGGTTGGCGAGGTAGCGATAACTTCCAATGGGCCGGGGGCGCGTGGCCATGCAGCGGGGCTGGCGATTTAGCGCGCCGGCAGGAGGCGCGGGTTACGCAACAGCGCAGCCGACACAAGCGATACCACGATCCCCACAGGTGCGATTTCCATGAAGGTCATCGGCATCCGGCATAGCGGATTAGCATAGCTGATGCGCATGGCTTCGAGCGGAGCCATGGCGCGGTCGAGCGCCGCTCCGGTCAATCCCGCGGCCTGCTTGGCGTGGCGGATGCCATCGACATAGTCGTTGATAAAGGCATAGTTGGTGGCGGCTAAATAGACTTCCCACACCAACACATAGACAAAAGCCGCGACCAGCGCGATGGCTAGCCCCACCCCGAGCGCCGGCAGAAAGCGGATGATGCCGCCGCATTCGATATCACGATAACGCTTCACGCCGACGAAAATGAAGGTCAGCGCAACCAGCATGACGAGGTAGCCGAAAAATGCCGACCCGGCGAAGCTGATGCGATCAGCCAGCACCGTGCCGCCGATGATCGTCGCGATGATGACTGCCCCGGAAAACCCGCCATAGATCGCTGCGTATCTGGTGATGCTTTTCATGGCCGCTTCTCCCCCGGCATTTCAGATAGCCGCTTCTCTATCCCCGTGGTTGGACCAGATGCTATCACCCGGATGGGTGATTTGGCCCCCTCACCCACCCCATCACCCATTTGCTTTAGGCAATCAGCGCAAGCGTCCGCGCTTTTTCAATCGCCTCGATCCGGCGGGTGACGGCGAGCTTTTCATAGACGCGTGCGACATGCGTCTTGACCGTGTTGGGCGAGATACCAAGGCTGCGGGCAAGCTCCTTGTTCGACTGGCCAGAGGCGAGCAGCGCAAGAATCTCGCATTCGCGTGGCGTCAGCCCGAGCGCGCGGATCGCGGCAGCGTTGCGCTGAAATGGCCCGGCGATCGTGCGCGGGGTGAGGCGTGCCCCTGTCCAAATGCCGAGCGTGATGAAGCCGACGGCCAACAGCGTGACGTAGAGTTCGGTTGAAAAGGCGTGGACCGCATATCGATAGTCAAGCCATTGCAGCGCCGTCGCCGCGACGGCGAGCAACAATGCATAGAAGATGACGGTCCGCGCCATGGCGCGATGCTGCCACAAAGGGGCGAGCTGTGCGAGTGCCCTTACGCCCCCGTCGCAAACGCGCCGCGCACCTTACCGACCGCGTCTTCATACGGCGCGCGAATCTGGACGATGTCCGCGGCATAATCGCCGGTGGGGTGAAAAACCCCCGCCACGCGGATCGTCTTGGTGCCATAATCAAGCACCGTCAGGATGATCGGCACGCCAGCCTTTACGGCGATGTGGTAGAAGCCTGTCTTCCATTCGCGCGTCAGGCTGCGTGTACCCTCGGGCGGGATGGCGAGGACCATCGCCGCTTCGGTGGCGAAAGCATCCGTCATTGCCTGGACGACATCATGGCTCGCCGCGCGATCGATGGGAACGCAGCCGAGCCAAAGGACAAGCCGACCAAACGGACCGGTGGTGAGGCTCTTCTTGCCCATCCAGCGTAGCGTGACCCGGTAATAGCCGGCCGCCGCGAGCATATTAATCCCGTCCCAGTTCGAGGTGTGCGGGGCAGCGAGCAGCACGGCCTTGGCGAGCGGCGGCCAATCGCCCCGCATCGTCCAGCCGCCAAGCTTGAGATAGGCCAGGCACAGCCAGCGAAAGAGTTCGAACGCGATACCGCGAAAGGGGCCGGAGCGCGCGGTGAGCGCCGTTTTCGCATGCTGCATCTGGCCGGCTCTCCTTATCAGCCGACCTTATTGCCGATCGGGCGTCAGGCCGCCACCGATTCCAGCGCTTCGCTCGCGTCGAGCCAGGCGGCTTCGGCGAGGGTGAGCTTCGCGTCGATTTCGGCCCGACGCTGGCTGAGTTCGCTCATCGACAGCTTGGATAGCCAGGGCTCGGCACCCGACGGATCGAACATCGCGCGATCGATAGCGCTGCGCTGTGACGTTAGTTTTACCACCGCCTGTTCGGCTTCGTGTGCAGCCTTTTTCAGCGCGACGGCGCGCTCGCGCTCTGCGGCGGCCGCCTTCTTGTCCTTCTTGGCCGTTCCCTTGGCCGCGTTGGCATCGCCCTTGGGCTGGTTCCGGCCAAGGATAAGATCGGTATAATCATCAAGGCTGCCGGCATATTCCTTCGCGGTACCGCCATCGACCAGCACCAGCCGGTCGGCAGTGAGTTCGATCATGTGGCGATCATGGCTGACGACGACGACCGCGCCGTCATAGGCGTTGAGCGCCTGGACCAGCGCCTCGCGCGCATCGACGTCGAGATGGTTGGTCGGCTCGTCGAGGATCAGCATGTGCGGCGCATCGCGGGTGATGAGCGCGAGCGCCAACCGCGCGCGCTCGCCGCCGGAAAGCTTGCCGACTTTGGTCGTCGCCTTCTGCCCCGAAAAGCCGAAGCGACCAAGCTGGCCGCGCACGGCGGCGGGCGTCTTGTCGCCCATCAGCCGCTGCATGTGCTCAAGCGGGGTATCCTCGCCATCGAGCTCCTCGACCTGATATTGCGTGAAATAGCCGACGCGCATCTTGCCCGATTTGGTCATGTCGCCGTCCATCGGCGCAAGCTGCGCGGCGAGCAGACGCGCGAGCGTAGTCTTGCCGTTGCCGTTGCGGCCGAGCAGCGCGATCCGATCGTCGGGATCGAGGCGGAGGTTCAGGCGTTGGAGGATCGGCTTGTCGCCATAGCCCACGCTGGCCATATCGAGCGTGACGAGCGGTGGCTTCAACTCATCGGGGCTCGGGAAATCGAAGCTGAGCGTCGGATCGTCGGCCATCGCCGCGATCGGCTGCATCTTCGCCAGCATCTTCTGGCGCGACTGGGCCTGTTTGGCGGTGGAAGCGCGGGCGGAATTGCGTGCGATATAATCCTGAAGCTTGGCGCGCTGCGCATCCTGGCTGGCCTTGGCGGCGGCGAGCTGGGCGGCACGCTCGGCCCGTTGGCGCTCAAACGCGTCATAACCGCCAGCATAGAGCGTGGTCTTGCCACCCTCCAGATGCAGGATGTTGTCGACGACATTGTTGAGCAGATCACGCTCATGGCTGATGACTACCATCATCCCGGGATAGGCTTTCAGGAAGCTTTCGAGCCACAAAGTCGCTTCGAGATCAAGATGGTTCGACGGCTCGTCGAGCAGCAGCAGATCGGGTTCGGAAAACAGCAGCGCCGCGAGCGCGACGCGCATCTTCCAGCCGCCCGAATAGCTGTCGAGCGGGCGCTGCTGCATTTCCTCGTCAAAGCCCAGACCAACCAGGATGCGCGCGGCGCGGGCCTCGGCGGTATAGGCGTCGATCGCTTCGAGCCGTTCATAGAGTTCAGCGACACGGTCCGGATCGACGCAATGTTCGGCCTCCGCAAACAGCGCGGCACGTTCGGTGTCGGCTTCGAGAACCGTCTCGATCGGCGTCTTGCTCCCGTGCGGGGCTTCCTGCTGGAGATAGCCGATCCGCGTCTTGCGCGGCATCT
>JAIERC010000237.1 GCA_019747165.1 Sphingomonas sp.
TCGGGTCCTGACTGACCGCTTTCAGCGCATGGCTGCGCGCGGCGGTCGCATTGCCTTGGTTGAACAATGTCAGGCTTATTGCCAGCGACTGCCGCGCCGTGGCGGGATCAGCATGCGCGGTTGATTGCCGCGCGACGGCAATCAGCCCAGCTGCCCCCAGGGCAAGCCCCGCCAGCGCCAGGGCGATCGACTTAAGCCTGAAGATCATAGGATTTCAGCAAATCATACAAGGTCGGCCGACTGATGCCGAGCAGCTTGGCTGTGTTAGAGATATTCCCTTCGGCGCGCGACAAGGCATGACGGATCGCCGTTCGATCAGCGGTTTCGCGCACGGCCTTCAGGTTCAGCGGCTCGGGCAACGCGCCCGTTTCAAGATCAAGATCGGCGGCAGTGATCGCCTTGCCCTCGGCCATGATCACCGCACGTTTCATGCGATTTTCAAGTTCGCGGACATTGCCCGGCCAGCTCCACGCATCAATTGCCGCGCGCGCATCCGGCGACAGGCTCGTCACACCGGAATGCATTGCCTTGGCATATTTCTTCAGGAAATGCTGCGCGAGCAACCCGGCATCGCCGGTCCGCTCCGCGAGCGACGGGATTCGCACGACGATTTCGGCAAGACGGTAATAAAGATCATCGCGAAACCGGCCATCGGCAATCATCGCATCGACATCCTGATGCGTCGCGCAGACGATCCGCGTGTCGACCGCGATCGGCTTGCGCCCACCAATCCGCTCGATTACGCGCTCCTGCAAGAACCGCAGCAACTTTACCTGCAATGCCAGCGGGATATCACCGACCTCGTCAAGAAAAAGCGTGCCGCCCTGAGCTTGCTCGATCTTGCCCTCCATGGTCTTGACCGCACCAGTGAACGCCCCCTTTTCATGCCCGAACAGTTCGGATTCGAGCAATGTTTCAGGGATCGCCGCGCAGTTGATTGCCACAAAGGCACCGCTGCGTCGGCGGCTCGCCTCGTGTAGCCCCCGCGCGAGCAATTCCTTACCGGTGCCGCTCGCGCCGAGCAGCATCACGGAGACATCGGCGGGCGCGACGCGTTCAATCGTGCGCGTCACCTTGAGCATCTCGGGCGCGGCGGTGATCATGCCGCCCAACGCCGCCGTGCTGACAATAGAGTCGGCCAAGCGCCGGTTTTCGGCCTCTAGCGCATGCACGTGAAAGGCGCGCGAGACGATCAGGCCAAGCTGATCGATGTCGATCGGCTTTTGATAAAAATCCCAGGCCCCGTGTTCGATCGCCCTGAGCGCGCTTTCGCGTGCGCCATGGCCAGAGGCGACGACCACCTTGGTATCGGGCTTGAGCGACAGGATCGCATCAAGCGTGGCAAAACCTTCGGTCACGCCGTCCGGGTCAGGCGGCAAGCCCAGATCCAGCGTCACGACATCGGGCACCTCGGCGCGCAACAGATCGATTGCTTCGGCACGGTTGCTGGCGACGAACACCTGATAGCCATCATAGGCCCAGCGCAATTGACGCTGCAGGCCCAGATCATCCTCAACGATCAGCAATTTCCGGATTACGGTCATGCGGCTCGCTCCACATGATCGGCGATTGCCCCCGCTATCGGCAAGGAGACGCGAAAGCGCGTCCCTTCCCCTTCGCGGCTGAAGACGTCGACGCGGCCCCCCATCGCTTCGGCCAATTGTTGAGCCTCAAACGCGCCGAGCCCGAAGCCGCCCGCCTTGGATGAGACAAAGGGTTTGAACAATTTGTCGCGGATAAAGGCGGGACTCATGCCCGATCCATGATCGACAATATCGATCGCAATTTCTTCGCCAGCCCGCGCCACCATGATCGTGATCGGATCACCCAACGGACTCGCCTCAATTGCATTTTGCAGCAAATGGCCAAGCAATTGTTCGACCCGCACGGGATCGGCGAGGATCAGCGCGTCGCGCAGCCCCCCTGTGGCAATCGGATGCTGGGCGCGCCTGAGCGCGGCAACGCGCTCAACCAATGGCACGACTTCAACGGGCGCGAGCGCTTCTGGCCGGGCGCTGTGATGCTGCGAAAGGCGCGCGAGCAGATCGTTCATCCGCGCGGCCGAATCCTTGAGCGTCGCGATCATATCGGCACGGAAATCAGGGTTTTCAGCATGGCGTTCGGCGTTGCGCGCGACCAAGCTGAGCTGACTGACCAGATTTTTGATATCGTGCATGATGAAGGCGAAGCGGCGGTTGAATTCATCGAACCGTTGCGACTCAGACAAGGCCTCCTGCGCGCGGGCTTCGGCTAGGTAACTCGCCACCTGTCGCCCCGCGATGCGCAGCAAATCGAGATCTTCCCAATCCGGACGGCGATCAATCTGCGGACGGGCCAGCAGAATAGCGCCGGTGAGCTTGCCGAAATGCACCAAGGGCACCAGCACCCAGGCATCGGCGCGATCGAGCATCCAGATTGGCACGCACGTCATTTCGGCTGAATCGGCGCTGTCCGCGCGTACGTCATCAAGTGCGATGATCCGCCCGGTCGCTTCGAGATAACGAGCAAGGCTGCTTTCACCGATTTGCGTCGGTAGACCGGTTGCGTCCCAATTCCACATCGCCCCCTGCCCCAGACCCGAACCATCGGGCACCAGCAGCATGCCGCCAGGTGAATCGGTCAAATCGGCGACTGCCTTGACGATACGGGCCTCCAGCGTCGCCGCGCCGTCACCGGGCTTGCCCAATGTGTCAGTAAAGCGCAGCCATTCGGCGCGATAATCATAGCGGTGGCTGAAAAAATGCTTGGCAAGCTTCACCTTGATCCAGGCGCGCAACCAGGCCGACGACAGGATCGTGACGATCGCAGTGGTCGATCCAAGCACCAGCGCCGTCTGCGCAATCCGGCCATAGGGTGCCGGGATGGCTGCCAATGCGCCGGTCCCCAGAACCATCGCCAGAATATACAGCCCGATCGCCGCCGCTGAAAGCGATCGATAGGCAACCGTGCGGGACAATTGCAGCGTCCAATCGCCATTGCGGTGCACCGCGAGCGCAAACAGCGGCGCAATTGCCCCAAACGCGATGCCGCGCGCCAGGATCAACATCGACGTATCGCCAATGCCAAGAAAGCCGAGTGTGTACAGGGAAAGATCGAGCAGCCACATGCCGGCCAGCGCCATCGCGGCCAGCCGGATGCCGCCGCGCGCCGCCGGGGCCACCGCGTGGTACAGATGATCAACCAGCACCAACGCAGCCACGGCAACCAGCATCCGCATGATTACGGCGACTTCGGCGATACCGGCCAGATCTGCCCGGCCAAAGACGGCCGCAGCCACCGCCGACAGGCCGCCTGCGGCGACCACCACGACTAGCACAACACCGTAAATCAGGCGAACCTCAGTCCCCATTCGCGTGCTGCGATCCCGCCGCACCAGCGCCGCCATGAATATCAGCCAGCTAATGTTTCGGGCGGCTTCAGCGATCCAGCTCATCATATCGCCTGCGCCAATACCGGCGATCGCCAGCGCCCAAAGCGCCGTCGCCAATAGCGCAACCAGAAACGCCATGCGCGGCAGTCCGGTCCCGGCACGATCAAGCTGTGATAGCGCCAATGCGCCGAACAACAGCGCGACCAGAGCATGCGTCCAAAGGATCAATGTCGCCGTCACCGCGTCACCGCGCGCCTTCGGGCCACAGCACAACGCGGATGGTCTGCAACAAGATCAGCAGATCAAGGAACGGCGAATAATTTTTCGCGTAATAGAGATCATATTCCAGCTTCTGGCGGCTGTCCTCAATCGACGCGCCATAGGGATAGTTGATCTGCGCCCAGCCCGTGATGCCGGGCTTCACCATGTGGCGCTCAGCATAATAAGGGAGCTGCTGTTCAAGATCGTCGACGAATTGCGGGCGTTCCGGGCGCGGGCCGACAAAGCTCATTTCCCCCTTGAGCACGCTCCATGCCTGGGGGATCTCGTCAATTCGAGTTTTGCGGATGATCCGGCCGATGCGGGTGATGCGCGGATCGTCCTTTTCGGCCCAGACGGCCTTGCCGTTCACCTCGGCATCCTGGCGCATCGAGCGCAGCTTCACGATATCAAAGCCGACATTGTACAGGCCAACGCGGCGCTGCCGGTAGAGGATCGGCCCCTTGCTTTCCAATTTGATCGCAAGCGCTGTGACTAGGACAAGCGGCGCCGTTACCACGATGAGGATCAGGCTGGCGGCGATATCAAACAAGCGCTTGAACGCGCCTGAGAGCATACGGCCCGACGAAAAGCCGTCCGAGAAGATCAGCCAGCTGGGATTGACGCTATCGAGATCGACCCGACCGGTTTCGCGTTCCAGAAAGGTCGAAATCTCGTTGACGTGCACCCCGGTCGTCTTGATCCGCAACAGGTCTTTGAGCGGCAAGGCATTGCGCCGTTCCTCCAGCGCGAGCACCACTTCGCTGGCGTTGAGCAGCACGACATGGTCAGCCAGATTATAGATCGCGTCGCGCGCAATCGCCTCTGGGATGACGCGATTGGTCTCACTCATTGAGACATAGCCGACGACGACAAAGGCCGCGCCGGGCGCCTGCGCAAGTGTTTTCAACCGCTGCGCGCGCAACCCCGCGCCAAGCACGACGATGCGGCGTTTGAATGCCTGGCTGCCAAGGGTCTTGCCCAGCAAAATGCGCAGCAAAATCAGCGCGACGACCGCCAGGGCCATCCCGTAAAGCAGATTGGAGCGCCAGAAATCGAGCGCCGGCACCAGATAATAAATCGCACTTTGCACGATGATGCCCAGCGACACCGCCACGATCAGCCGCGCGGTTGCATAACGGAGCGATTGCAGTGCGCCCGCACCATAGACACCAACCGCGATCATCGCGATTTCAAGGGTAACGGCAAAGCAGAGCAGTTGGGGCATCCGCGTGGTGATCGGTAGCACCTGCTTGTGCAGCTGCCCCATTCGGAACACCCAGCCCAGCTCCCCCGATACGAGTAGCAGGATAATGTCCAGAATCGCGAGCAACAGCACGGCGTTGGGGACATAATGCTTGAATAATCTGATCATGACCCCGGCCTTTTACCCGACCAAGTGTAAACATTTCCGACATAGCTGCGCGGATGATGGCGTAATTTTCAAAAAAACTTTGTTACGAGGATATGTCTGGCGGACTGCGCAGTTTCCCTATCGCATGGCCCGGTCTATCGCTGGGCAAAGAGGAGAAATTGATGTCTGACAGCGCATCTATCGTCCCCGTTATCCTTTCGGGGGGGGCGGGGACCCGGCTATGGCCGATGTCGCGCCCCGAGCGGCCGAAGCAACTGTTGGCGCTCACCGCCGAAGCGACGATGCTGCAACTCACAGCAAAGCGCACGGGTGGCGATAAGCGCTTCACGGCACCGATCATTGTTGCCAATGCACAACATGCCAGCGAAGTCGAAGCGCAGATGGCGGCAATCGACCAGCCGCTGCAGGCGTTGATCCTTGAGCCGTTTGGCCGCAACAGTGCGCCCGCAATCGCGCTGGCGGCGATTGCCGCCGGCGGCGGCGATCAAGCCTTGCTGGTGATGCCGTCCGATCATGCGATTGAAGATGGCGCCGCCTTTCACGCAGCGGTCGATCGTGCCTTGCCGCTGGTCGATCAGGGATGGCTAATCACCTTTGGCATCAATCCGCACTCGGCCGAAACCAGTTATGGCTGGATTCAAACCGGCGAAGAGATGACTCCAGGCGTCCACAAGGTGCTCCATTTTGTCGAAAAGCCCCCGCTTGATCGGGCGGAAACGATGCTCGCCGCGGGCGACCATTATTGGAATGGCGGCATTTTCCTGTTTCGCGCTGATGCCTTTTTGGCAGCGCTTGCCACGCATGCGCCAACGATGCTGGAGGCGGCAACCCGCGCCATGGCGCTCGCCAAACAAAACGGGCGCCGCATTGCGCCAGATGCTAATGCCTTTGCCGCCTCACCAGCACAATCGGTCGATTATGCGGTGATGGAAAAGGCCGATCGGGTCGCCGTTGTTCCGGTCAGTATGGGGTGGAACGATGTTGGTAGCTGGGATGCGCTGCACCTGCTCAGCCCCAGCGATGGGGATGGAAATAGCGTGAAGGGCGACATTGTGTTGCTCAACAGCAGCAATTGCCTGGTGCGCAGCGATTCGATCCGGATCGCGATGGTCGGCGTGAGCGATCTGATCGTGGTGGCGAGCGGCAATGATCTGCTGATCGTGCCGCGTGGCCGCTCGCAGGAGGTCAAGCAGCTGGTTGACGCGATGAAGACCGCTTAGCCACAAAATCCCTGTGACTAAAGGCCGTTACCCTGATCGGCCAGTCTGATTGGCCAGTCGACTCTCGGACTTGCCGATATATATAGCTTGTTATATAACTGACTATATATTCGGAGGGTGATGATGGACATTTTGGCGGATCACAGCATGTTGTTTCTGGGTAGTCGGCTGAAGCGGCTTGCCGAACGGCTGCAAGGCGATGTCAGCCGCATCATTGCCGAAACAGGCTTGCCGATCCAACCGAGCCAATATCCCGTACTCGCCGCGCTGGATCAGGCGGGACCGATGACGATTGGCCAATTGGTTGAAACAATGCAGCTGAGCCAGCCGGCGATCACGCGGTTGCTGACCCGCCTTACGGCACTGGGTCTGGTCAGTATTGAACGGATCGGCCGCGACCAGCGGCAGAAAACGGTCGCGCTTACCCCCAACGGAATCGCCATAATCACCCGTTCGAAACGCGATGTCTGGCCGCGCGTTGAATCAGCGGTGATTGATCTATGCGCCGGTTTATCCGGGCCGCTGCCCGATCAACTGAACCAGATCGAAGCCGCGCTATCCGCCACGCCACTCGACAAACGGGGCAATGGGCTGGTGATCCGCCCGTTTAGCGACGCACTCGCAGGCGATTTTCATGACATCAACGCCGAATGGATCACCACCATGTTCCGCATGGAGGAAACCGATCGCGACGTCCTGCTCAATCCGCGCGCACGGATCGTCGATCCCGGCGGGACGATTTTGTTCGTCGAGGCAGCCGGGCTTGGTATCGTTGGGGCTTGTGCCTTGCAGAAGACCGGTGAGCACCAGTTCGAGCTGACCAAGATGGGGGTCCGCCAAAGCGCGCGCGGACGCAAGGTCGGCGAATTTCTGCTGGCGAGCGTCATTGACCGCGCCCGGATGATGGACGCCGAAACGCTCTATTTGCTGACCAACACGGCCTGTGCACCAGCGATCCACCTCTACGAGAAGCTCGGCTTCCAGCATGATGCGGGGATTATGCAGACCTTTGGCGCCCGTTATGCGCGCTGCGACGTCGCAATGCGGTATCATTGGCCATCCGATCACGCTGCCAGCTTCGACAAGGCGTCAACAAGCCTCTAGGAGCAATGTCGGCGGGGATGCTGGATCGGAGACTATCGATGCG
>JAIERC010000509.1 GCA_019747165.1 Sphingomonas sp.
TGCTCGCCGCTCGAGATCAGCTGGAATTCGAGCGGTCCCTTGGCGCCGAGTTCGATCTCGACGGCACCGTTCAGGCCTTGGCTGGCGCTGGGAATGAATATCCCGTCGCATTTCTTGAGCGCGGCGGTGACTTCCGGATTCTGGACGACCTGATGGAAATGCGGCGATGCGATCTCTTCCTCGCCTTCGGCCACGAGCACGAGATTGACTGGCAATTTCCGGCCTGCCGCGCGGAAGGCATGGAGCGCCGCCAGGAAGGTTGCTTCAGGTCCCTTCTGGTTTACCGCCCCGCGGCCCGTAACGCATTTGCCGAAACCCGGCTTGTCGATGATGTGCGCTTCGAACGGGGGGTGCGCCCATTCGGCTGGGTTCACTTGCTTGACGTCATACATGAAATAAATGCCGACGCTGCGCTTTGCCCCCGCGTCGAGGGTGGCGAAGATGCCGGGTGAGCCATCGGTCGGCATTTTCTTGACCATTTGAAAGCCCGCGTCCTTCAACAGCCCCATGGTGAAATCGCAGCTTTCATCGATCCGCCACTTTTCGGCGGCAATGCCGGGGTGGCGAATCCAGTCCTGCAGGCGCGCCACACTGGCGTCTTTGGCTGACTCCGCCGCTTTGCGAATAGCGGCAAGATCGGCCTTTCGCGCTGCCGCGTGGGCGGTGGCAGGAAGCATGAGCCCGGCACCGGTTGCCGCCACGGATGCCAGCAGCGTCCGGCGATCAATATGATTATCGGTCATTCAAAATCCCTCCTGCCATTTTCCGTAGAGCCTAATTCGCCGTCGCCATTAATGTCGATCCCGCCCGTCCAATGGCGGCAAGCGCCATCAAATCTTCCGTGCCGCGATATGCCGGTCAATTACGCCTTCCAGCACGGTCATCGGCACATTGCCGCCCAGCACCACGGCATCGTTGAACTTGCGGAAATCATAGCGATCGCCAAGCGCCGCCTTGGCCTTGTCGCGGTAGCGATTGATGGCGCTATGGCCGATCTTGTAGCCGCAGGCCTGGCCCGGCCAGGTACAATAACGCTCGACTTCGCTGCGCACTTCGATGGGGTTGGAGCCGTTCTCGGTGACAAAAAAGGCAATGCCCTGGTCGCGGGTCCAGCGCTTGGCGTGGATGCCGGTGTCAACCACCATCCGGCACGCGCGGAACGCGAGCGATTGCAGATAGCCGAGCCGCCCGGCAGGAAAATCATCATAGACGCCCAGTTCGTCAGCAAGCTGTTCGGCATAGAGCCCCCAGCCTTCGCTATAAGCGCTGAAGCTCATCAGCGTGCGGATCAGCGGCTGTTTGAAGGTATATTCGCCCTGCCAGCCATGCCCCGGAATCGCTTCATGATAGGCAAGATCAGGCAGGCTGTAGCGCGTCCAGCGCGATGTGTTGCCCAGATTGATCCAGAACCGCCCGGGCTGCTTGCCATCGATTGATCCCGCCCCGCCATAAGCACCGGGGGCACCGGGCTCGGCGGCGGGGGACATGCGCGTCACCTCGATAAAACCGGGGACCAGCGTTTCAAAAGCCTGCGGCATCCGGCTTTTGATGTCGCGCAGCTTGTCGCGCAGATAGGCCATGATCTCGGCGCGGCCGGGATCGCCTTCAGGGAATAGATATCGCGGGTCCTTGCCCAGCGCGGTCATGCGTGCGCCGACCGACCCTTCGGCATAGCCCTCTGCCTTCAGAATCACATCCATCCGGGCATGGAGCTTGGCCAGTTCGTCGCGGCCAGCTTGATGTACCTCGTCCGGGGTCATCGTGGTGGTGGTCGCCGCGCGCAATGCCCAGGCATAATAGGCCTCGCCATCAGGCAATTTCCACGCGCCGGCGTCACTGGTCGCGGTGGATCGCTGCGCCTCAAACGCCGCAATCTGGCGGGCAAGCGCCGGGGCGATTTTGTCGGCGGCGAGTTTGGCGGCCTTGGCACCGAAATCGCCGGGCATCTTTGCGCTTTTCTTGGCCAGCGCGGTGACAATGCTCCATTGCTCGGTCGGCCCGCTGCGCGCGATGTCGAGCTGCTTCAAGCATTGGGTCAGCGCAAAATCGGGCAGTGCCACGCCCAGCGCTCCCGCCGCGCGCACCCGCTCGGTCTCGCCATCCAGCTGTTCGGCATAGGCGGCCATCCGCGCCAGATAGGCTTCGGCATCGGCTTTGGTCTCAACCTTGTGATCAACCTCCAGCATTTGCGGAATATCGAGATAGGCGCCGACATTCTGCGCCACCGCATAGGGTGAATTGCGCCAGCCCGATGTCAGCGTCGCCACATCGCCATAAGCGAAGCCATAGCCATCCACCGCGTCGCGATAGGCCGCGCGAACCACTTCGACATTGGTGCGGACGGCCGGGCTTAATGTGCCGGGATCAATCGCCTTTAGCTTGCCCAGGGTGGCGCGCGCATGGCTGGCCATCGCCTGTTTGCCGGCCGCGCTGCGATCACTGAGCTTTGCCTTCAGCCCGGCGCGCTTATCGGTGTCGAGCCCGAGCCCAGCGGCGGCTTCGGGATAATCGCGCAGGATTGTCTCTGCCGTCGCGGCGAGCATTGTCGTCGCCGCCGAATCTGGGCCGGATGCTGCCAATGCGCGGACTGGCAACAGCGGGGCGATGGCGGCCAGGCTAGCGCCCTGCAAGAGATCACGACGATTGAATGACACCGGCAAAGCTCCCCCAAATTTGCCCAACTTATGCGCGGCGACGGGGGCCAGCGCAACCA
This sequence comes from Sphingomonas sp., assembly GCA_019747165.1. Classification (GTDB taxonomy): domain Bacteria; phylum Pseudomonadota; class Alphaproteobacteria; order Sphingomonadales; family Sphingomonadaceae; genus Sphingomonas. The sequence continues at coordinate 2,714 of JAIERC010000509.1, forward strand.
ATCCGCATGGCTGAATGATCACCAATCGGCTAAGCGCGATTCGGGCTCAGCTCCGGGCCGGATGAGAAGGAATCGCGCATGTCGATGCTGGACGGTTTGTTGGGTCAGGTGACCCAGAATGTCGATATCAAGAATCTCGCGGCCAAGGTGGGGTTGAGCCCGGAACAGGTCGAATCAGCGGTTGCGGCCCTGGGCAAGGCGCATCCCGCACCCGGCGACACGGTACAGACCGCCGCATCGGCAACGGGGCTGTCGAGCGATGTGCTGCAACAAATTGTCGGCCATATCGGCGGCGAAGGCGCGCTGTCGCAATTCGCCACGTTGCTGGGCGGTGCGGGTGGAGCCGGCATGATGGGCCAAATTGGCGGCATGCTCGATCAGGACGGGGACGGTAACCCGCTCAATGATCTGGCCGGGCTGGCGAGCGGTTTGTTCGGCGGCAAGAAGTAAGCCGGGGCGGGGGGCGGTCGGAGGTCCAAGACAGCTTATCAACGCCGACAGAAACTGCGGTAACGAATGCGGGAGCGGTTCTCGCGGTGTCACCAGGAAGCGCTGAATCTCTATGATTCTGGCATTGCGATGGTGACCCCTACGAGAATCGAACTCGTGCTTACGCCGTGAGAGGGCGTCGTCCTAACCGCTAGACGAAGGGGCCGTGCGTCGTGAAGGCGGCGCTCTACGGTGGTGGTGGGGGCGCGTCAAGCTGCCGCGCGCCGCGGTAGTGTCTCAGTTTCAAATTTGACGCCGTAGCCTATCGCTTCCCGCCGCCGATACCTATATGCTTAGCGCAAAGCATGGAGGCGAATATGGATTTGCAGGTGTCAATTCGGCGCAACGGGAAAGAGCTTTCTACTGAGCGCTTAGCCAACCCTAAAGCTGGTGATGTAACCAGGTCCATAGGTCGCCAGATCGATGCGCTCAAGCTCGACGCCGGTGGCGAACCATTGGACCCCTATCAGGTTGACGTGCGTCATGCCTAAAGGCCCCAACGGCGAGAAGCGACCCGCCGACGCAATCGGCCTTGCGGTGATGATCGGCAAGATCGCTACCGGGGAGATTGAGGACGATCGCGAGGCCGCGACCAGCGCCGCCGCGCAGTTAGGCTCGCTGGGCGGTAAAAAACGCGCCGCTAACATGACGCCTGAGCGCCGCCGCGAGATTGCTCAAGCGGCGGCAGCCAAGCGGTGGGCGAAAGATTAATCCTTTCGGCCAAACATATTCACGACATTCGAATTTGCCAAAAGTTCGTCCTTGAATATCGGGGCCGCACGCGATGGAGAACTCCCCGTCAAGGTGCCGGGTTCTAGATCAGCAAGCTCTTCAAGATCGGCTGGAGGGAATGGCAGAGCTTTCATTATCTCTGCTGGAGACTGAACGCCCTCCTCAATCAGCATTTCAAAGCTGCGCCGGATCAGATGCGGTTCCTCTTTTGGCATTTTTCCGTCGAGAGGTTCCCCGTTTCGCCAACCGCGCCGATTGTAGTTGATCCATAGCCGCTTCGCCGCTTCGTCGTCGATGATGTCTAGCGATTTACAGCGCATAATCATTGCGGCCACTGACACGCCCCAACGCTCTTTCAAGGTAAGGAAGGCATCTAGTGAAGGTGCATATAGCTCCCCAATAAAATCAAGTTCGGGGAGCAATATCGCTGAGGCGATCTGGTCGGCCTGCTTTTCAATAGCCTTGTAATAGGCGCGATCATTCAACCGTCGATGCGGGACATTGGCGTGAGCTACAATATGCACAAGTTCGTGCAACGTATCGAAACGCTGTCGAGCCGCACTGGCCTTGTCCCGTGAAAGAACGACGAACGGAACACCGCAACGATCAGACCATTGCGAGAATGCATCTAGCTTATCCGCCCGCACATGAATGCGTGACACAAGTATGCCGTTTGTTTCCAGATACTCGATTGTGTCTGGCATTGGGCCTGGGCGAATGTCCCAATACTCGCGAATAGTCTTCGCGGCTCGCTCAACGAAGTCAGAGTCCGCAAATCCATCATCGGGAAGGTCGATTTTTGGGATATTCAGGGCCGGAAGGTCGAAATATCCGGCTAAATAATCGACCGTCTCCTTCATCCATTCAAGGCGCACCTCTGCCCTGTCCCGAGCGATCGGAGGGGCTGAAAGCTTAGCCCTCCAAAACACAGGCCGTTGATCTGCTGTGGGGAGTGGACGCAAAAAATAGTCGTGCGGAAACTTCAGTTGCGAAGCCAGCTTGTGGACTACGTCCAATTTCGGGCTTTGGTGCTCATTCTCATACTTCGAGATTGACTGGACGCTAACGCCCACGAGGTCAGCTAAGTCCGTGGCGCTAATCCCGCGCGCGCGTCGAGCCTCTGTAAGCCGAGCCCCGACAAACCCTTGTGTAACAATGCTCATTCCTATTTGCCCGTACCTGTCCCTTTGTCATCCTTGCGCTCTTTCCAAGGAAGCGAACGCGACGGCGCATCGCGCTTGGGAATAGCGGGATATGCGTCAAGGATTTCAGTAATCGTAAACTCGATAGCCCAAGCCTTGCAGTCAGCCGAGGGCAGACAAAATTGCATCATGCCCAACCGCTGCTCGTCGGCCCGGAACCGCTTACCAATAGGATTGTGAGCGATCAGACCGTACAGGTTGCGCATAATGAATGCGCCCGCTGGCTCGTCGCCCAAATCCAAACGCGGAAGGTCCATACTATTTGCCAGCCGCTCGCGAAATTTCGCGGGCTGCGGCATGTTGCCGATCATCTGAACGTAAGATTGGGTCATACCCACATCGCCGCGATACGCATAAGCGTGGCGACGATTATTCTGAATAATTAGACTCATCGAATGAGCAAGTCCGTGCCGCACGGCAAGATCAACTAACAACTTTTCCATGCGAAAATGACGCCGCTGGAGAAGATCATCGATTTTCTGATCGGGCAATACATTTGGGTCGTTATCGACGCCAGCAAAGGTATCGGCGTAAACGACAATCCCTCCAGATCGCATGTCGCTCCAGAAAGCAGATGGCGTATCTCGCACGATGATCGGCAGCGCAGCCTGCCGTAGGTACTCATGGGCGTCCATGCGATTCTAACTCCTCAACGTTTTTCCTGCGTTGCACATTTCCGTATAATCCTTAAAGAGTTTCGCGTCAAATAGCAAATTCAGCTTGACCCTAAGCATAAAAGTTCATAATAAAATGATCATGAACAAGCTCCCCCTCGCCAAGCGTACTCAAATCCTCGCCATGCTGTGCGAGGGGTCGTCCATGCGTTCGGTCAGCCGCGTTGCGGACGTTTCGATCAACACGGTCACGAAGCTGCTTGAACAGGCCGGGGAAGCTTGCCTTGCCCTTCACGACGAGACGGTCCGCAGCGTGAAGGCGAGCCGCATTCAGTGCGACGAGATTTGGTCGTTCTGCCATGCCAAGCAAAAGAACGTCGCGACCGCGAAGGCAGCACCGGAAGGCGCTGGCGATATCTGGACGTGGACGGCAATCGACGCCGATACGAAGCTGATCGTGTCCTACTATGTTGGCGATCGTTCGGGCGAAAGCGCGATGATGCTTATGGACGATCTACGCGCCCGCCTCGCAAACCGCGTCCAGCTCACCACCGATGGCCACAAGGCGTATCTGAACGCCGTAGAGGGTGCATTTGGCAGCGACGTGGACTTTGCCCAGCTTGTGAAGCTGTATGGCCCCACGATTACTGCACCGGGCCGCTACAGCCCCGCTGAATGCATTGGCGCTAAGAAGGTCCGCGTGATGGGAAGCCCCGACATCGGGGCCGTGTCGACGTCATACGTCGAGCGCCAGAACCTCACGATGCGTATGTCCATGCGTCGATTCACCCGGTTGACCAACGCCTTCTCAAAGAAGTTCGATAATCACGTCCACGCGCTGTCGCTCTATTTCGTGTTCTACAATTTCTGCCGAATCCATAAGACGCTTCGCATGTCGCCAGCTATGGCAGCGGGCGTAACCGATCGGCTATGGTCGTTAGAGGACGTGCTGGCGCGGATCGACGCGGACGCACCAGCACCGGCTAAGCGCGGACCATACAAGAAGCGGGAGGCGGCATGAAAATCACTGCGCGCGATAGAAAGTGGCTCACGCACTTCGCAGAGGGCAACGAAAACGTCCCTGACCGGATGGGGCCGCAGGGCATTTCCAACTTTGTCACACGCGGCTGGATAATCAGAATGGAGAGCTTTCAGGATTTTGATGCCCCGCGTTACCGCCTAACTCCTAAAGGGGTGGCGGCGCACCAAGAGCTAAATTCAAACTGAGACACTACCCGCGCCGCCTTTCTTCCATCTCGACGTTGAGCATTTCGGCCAGCAGGAAAGCGAGTTCAAGGCTTTGCCCGGCGTTTAGGCGCGGGTCGCAATGGGTGTGGTAGCGATCGGCCAGGTCCATTTGCGTCACATCCATCGCGCCGCCGGTGCATTCGGTGACATTCTGGCCGGTCATCTCGACATGGATGCCGCCGGCGATCGTCCCCTCGGCACGGTGAACCGCGAAAAAGCCGCGCACTTCGGCCAGAATCCGGTCGAATGGCCGGGTTTTATAGCCATTATTGGTCTTGATAACATTGCCGTGCATCGGGTCACAGCTCCACACCACCGGATGGCCTTCGCGTTGCACGGCGCGGACCAGCTTGGGCAGGCCGGTTTCGATCTTGTCATGGCCATAGCGCGTGATCAGCGTCATCCGCC
>JAIERC010000461.1 GCA_019747165.1 Sphingomonas sp.
TGATCCTGCTTGGCAAACGCGCGGTCATCACCGGCGGGTCGAGCGGCATCGGCTATGAAATTGCCGCGCAAATGGCGGCAAAGGGCGTTCGGCTGGTGTTGACCGGTCGGCGCGCGGAACCACTGGTCGCCGCAGTCGACCGGCTCAAGGCGACAGGGACCGAGGTGTACGGCGTGGCCGGGGACATCACCGATGGCGCGGCGCGGGCGGTCCTGCTCGACCAAGCGGTGACGCTGCTCGGCGGTGTCGATATCCTTGTAAACAATGCCGGGGGCGTGCGCGCCGGTCGGCTGGAGGACATTTCCGAAGACGAACTGCGCGCGATGATCGATGTCGATCTGCTCAGCCCGATGCTGCTCACGCGGTTGTTCCTGCCTGAGCTGCGCCGGTCGGGTGACGGCCTGATCGTCAACATCGCGTCGGGCATCGCCCAGATGGGGGTGCCGTTTTACACCGGTTATGCCGCCGCCAAGGGTGGCCTGGCGCGCTTTGGCGAGGCGTTGCGTCGCGAGCTGAAGGGCGAGGGCGTCCATGTCATCACCGTGTTTCCGGGCGCGACCGACACGCCGATGATGGCGACCAACAAGGCCGATTCCGGGATGGGCTTCGCGCTTCAGCCGGTCGCCGATGTCGTCGGATCGATCATTGAGGGCATTGAGGCGGACGCTTTTGAGGTTGTGCGCGGTGGCGACGCGCGCAAGGCGACGCTTGATCTCAATCGCACCGATCCCGCCGCAATCGACCAGCGATTTCTTGACATGAAACCAGCCCTAGAAGCCGCCGTCAGCGGTCACAGCGCGCTTTGAATTGGAGCCGATAATGTCTGCGCTTTTCTCTCCCTTCACCCTTGGTCCCGTTCCGCTCCTCAACCGCATCGTCGTGTCGCCGATGTGCCAATATTCCGCCAATGATGGCTCGGCGAGCGACTGGCATCTGCAGCATCTGCCCAATTACGGCATGAGCGGTGCCGGTCTGGTGATGACCGAGGCAACGCATGTCGAGCGGCGTGGGCGGATCACGCATGGCTGCCTTGGGCTCTATTCCGACGCTAATGAGGCGGCGCTATCACAGGCGCTGACCGTCGCGCGCCGCTTGGCGCCTGCGGGCACGAAATTTGGTATCCAACTGGCGCATTCGGGCCGCAAGGGCGCGGTTACCCGGCCCTGGGAGGGCGGCAATGCGCTGCCCGACGATAAAGACCCGTGGGTAACGGTCGCGCCGTCGGCGATTCCCTTCAAGCCTGACTGGAAGACGCCTGAGCCATTGGACGAGGCGGGGATTGAGCGCACGATCGCGGCGTTCGTCCAGGCCGCCGTTCGGGCCGTGTGGATCGGCTTTGACGTGATCGAGCTCCACGCCGGGCACGGCTATTTGCTCCACCAATTTCTTTCGCCACTGGCCAATCACCGTACCGATCAATGGGGCGGGTCGGCTGAAAACCGTGCGCGGCTGCTGCTGACCATTGCCGAGCGAGTCCGCGTGGTAGTGCCATCGTCGATCGCACTGGGCGTGCGGCTGACCACGACTGACTGGGCCGAGGGCGGCGTCGATACCGGCGATGCCGTGATCGTCGCGCAGCAGCTGAAGGCGTTGGGCTTTGATTATGTCTGCGCGACCGGCGGCTTTGTCGTGCCGCCTGTCGGCATTCCGTTTGGTCCCGGCTATCAGGTGCATCTGGCAGAGCGCGTCCGCCGCGACGCCGGCATCGCCACCCGCGCCGTTGGTGGCATCAGCGATCCGCACCAGGCCGAAGCAATCATCGCTGAAGGCAAGGCCGATCTGGTAGCGCTCGCCACTGCTTTCTTGGCCGATCCGCGCTGGGCCTGGCGCGCCGCTGATACGCTCGGCGCGACCATCGCCTATCCCCCGCAATATGCCCGCGCCAAGGGCGTGCGAAAAGCCGCCTGAACCAATCCCAAACTACAGGAGACCAACGATGATCGATCTTTACGCTTTCGCCACGCCCAACAGCATCAAGGTGCCGATCCTGCTCGAAGAGCTGGGGGCGGACTACACCTATCACCCCGTCAACATTCGTGCGGGCGAACAGAAGACGCCCGAATTTCTGGCGCGCAATCCCAATGCCAAGGTGCCGCTGATCGTCGATCAGGACGGCCCCGGCGGGGTGCCGATCACCGTCGTCGAATCAGCGGCGATCCTGCTGTATCTCGGGGAAAAATTCGGGCGCTTCATCCCGATCGACCCCATCGCTCGCGTACGCTGTTATGAATGGCTGATGTTTCAGGCGGCAGGGCTGGGGCCGATGTTTGGCCAGTCGGGCTATTTCCTGAAGCTCGCGCCCGAACCTGTCCCTGCCGCGATTGACCGCTTCCACACTGAAGCCAAGCGCAACATGCGCGTCCTCGATGATCGGCTCGCCGAGGCGCAGTGGCTGGCGGGTGATGACTATTCGATTGCTGACGTCGCGACGTTCGGCTGGATCTGGCGGCGCGCCTTCGCTGCGGTTGATTTCAGCGAAGCCCCTAATGTCGAACGCTGGTTCGCCACGATGGAAGCCCGCCCCGCCATTGGCCGCGCGATTGCCAAGCTGGGTGGGTGACAGCACCCGCTCAGTCTCCGGGGGCGGTGATTGGCTTGACCCGCAAGGGAGTGCAGCGTCGCGCCAATCAGGCTTCCGGAGCGGCAAGCGATGGCGCGGATCAATTGGTTAGTGAGCTTGGGGGTCCGTTAGCGGCCAGGGACGCATCGCAGCGTCACGCCTAGCCGCGTCGCAAAGCTTTGTGATGGCAAAAGCCCTTGTGCTATCGCTGGGCGGTAGGCAGGCTCAAGCCCTGGCGCGAGGAGAGACGATGACTGCGGATGGTGCGCTCGAGCCTCGACCTGAAACCCAGCCCAAACCTCGATTAAGCCTGGGGCGTATCGTCCAGATGAACCTCGGCTTCCTGGGGTTGCAGTTCAGTTTCGGCCTGCAACAGGCCAATATGGGGCCGATCTATAGCTATCTCGGCGCCAGCGAGGCGAGCATGCCGTTTTTGTGGCTGGCGGGCCCGATCACCGGTTTGCTTGTGCAGCCCATTGTCGGCGCGCTCAGTGACCGAACGGTAACGCGGATCGGGCGGCGCACCCCCTATTTCCTGATCGGTGCCGTGCTGTGCAGCATCGCGTTGTTCGCCATGCCCTACAGCCCGGCATTATGGGTTGCGGCCAGCCTGTTGTGGCTGCTCGACGCCGCCAATAACATCACCATGGAGCCCTATCGGGCCTATGTCGGCGATCGCTTGGACGAAACCCAGCGCCCGATTGGTTTCCTCACGCAAAGCGCGTTTACGGGGCTGGCGCAGACGCTTGCCTATCTCGCCCCGTCGATCTTTGTGTGGTTTGGCATGAACGCCGATGCGGTCGATGCGCATGGGATTCCCGATGTCACCAAGCTTGCCTTTGCAATCGGCGCGGTGCTGTCACTCAGCACGATCCTCTGGTCGGTGTGGCGCGTCCCCGAATTGCCGCTGACGCAGCCGCAACTGGCGCAGATGCGTGATCGCCCCCTGTCGATCGCGACGACCTGGCGCGACTTTGCAGAGGCGGTGCGCGATATGCCGCAGCCGATGCGTCGGCTGGCTCTGGCGATGTTTTGCCAGTGGTTCGGGATGTTTTGCTATTGGCAATATGCCGTGCTGTCCCTCGCCCGCGCCTTTTTCGAAAGCGGGACAGCACAGGCGGTGCGCGATGCCACCTTGATCAACAGCCGGCTGGGCGGATTCTACAACGCGATTGCCTTTGCGGCTGCCCTGATGCTGGTGCCGCTCACGCGAAAGCTTGGTGCAGGGCCGGTCCACGCCGCCTGCATGACGGCGGCGGGCTTTGCGATGCTGATCCTGCCGACGATCACCAACGAAGCCTGGTGCTATCTGCCCATGCTGGGGATCGGCCTGGGTTGGGCCAGCCTGATGGGAACGCCCTATGTGATGCTGGCCGATTGCATTCCGCCAGAACGGACGGGCGTTTACATGGGCATTTTCAACATGTTCATCGTCATCCCGATGCTGTTCGAGAGCCTGACCTTGCCGTTTTTCTATGGGCCGGTCCTCGGCGACGATCCGCGCCATGTCATCATGTTGGGTGGGGCGATGATGCTGATCGCGGCGCTGGCGACGTTGCGCGTCGGGCGGGCAGCACCCACCGTTGCGGTGGCGGCTGCAGGATAGCGCTGGCGAAATCGCCGGGATTTGCTTTTGCCGCATCGGTCTCAGCGCAGGGCGATGCCATGGGCGAGCAGCCCGGCGATCACATCGGCGACAGATTCCGCACTGCGCTCGTTGCCCCAAACGCCAAACCGCAGGCCCAGGAACACGTTCATGCCCATGATTGCCCAGGCAAGCACTTCGGGCGCGTCGCCGCGCACTTCACCGCGGGCCGCCGCCGCCTCCAGCCGCTGGCTGATTCGATCGGCCGTGATCTGGTAATGGTCCCGAAAACTGGCCGGATCGACGAACTCGGCTTCATCGATGATGCGATAAATTTCCTTATGGCCACGCACGAAATCGATGAAGCTTATCAGGCCTGCGCGTTCGGCGGCGATCTGATTGGGCGCAGCGCGGATGTGGGGCGTCACATAATCGCGAACCTGATCTGACATGTCGCGCACCAGCGCGCGGAACACCGCGTCCTTGCTGTCGAAATAGGTGTAGAAACTGCCCAGTGCGACCCCGGCCCGGCGCGTGATCCCACTGATTGACGTCTCGTGGAATCCTTGCTCGCCAAACTCGATTGCCGCTGCATCGAGAATCGCGCGCAACGTCTTTCGCCCGCGATCAGTACGCGGTGCTTTGCCTGCGCTTGCCGCCGACACTGTTGCAGAAGCGGCACGCTCACCCGCCATTATTTCGCTTCCCCTCACGTCCCAAGTTGAATCCTGGTTCAGGTTTCAGTATAACGTCCTTTAACGGCGTTCAACCCGCAAGAGGGGCGCGTCAATTTTGGAGGGGAGAACACGCCATGTCACCACGCATTTCATCCGCCCGTGCATTGCTGCACCTTGGGGCTGCGCTTAGCGCCCTCAGCGCGCTTGGCGCGACACCCGCTTTTGCCCAAACCGCGCCTGCCCCGGCAACGACGCAAGCCGATCGCCCTGCTGAGGACGATGGTGACATTGTCGTTATCGCGCGCCGCCGCGAGGAACGGCTGCTTGATGTGCCGATCGCGGTATCGGCGTTATCGCAAGCTGATCTTGCCAGGCTCCAGGCCATCGATCTATCAGGTATTCAGGGTGCCATCCCCAACGTCAATCTGGTGCAGGGGCGCGGATCGTCGACCAGCGCCAACTTCTTCATTCGCGGCATCGGTCAGCCCGATGCGCTGCAAACCTTTGATCCGGCCGTTGGCGTTTATGTGGATGGCGTCTATCTCAGCCGCATTCAGGGCGCGCTGCTTAATCTGTTCGATGTCCAGCGTGTAGAAGTGCTGCGCGGGCCGCAGGGAACGCTTTACGGCAAGAATACCATTGGCGGCGCGGTAAATATCGTCACCAGAAAACCCGATCTAAATAATTTCCATGCCAGCGCCGACGCGACATACGGCGCCTATAATCAGGTGCTGCTCAACGGGTACGCGACTGTGCCGATCATCGCCGATACGCTCGCGCTGTCGCTGGCGGGCACCTATGATCGTCGTGACGGTCTTGTCACTGATCCGCTGACCGGTCGTAAGTTCAATGATCGCAATCTGTGGGCCGGACGTGGCACCTTGCGCTTTAAACCCGCAGATGGTTTCGAATTTTCGCTTTCGGGTGATTATACAAAGCAGCGCAACGCAGCGACACTGGGTTATGCGACCGCGCCCTTAACGCAAGTGAGCCTGTTCCCGGCGGGCGCCCGGATTTTGGTGCCGGCAAATCCTTATGGGCCCTATAATTTCCGCGCCTCTAGCAGCCTGACACCGAATCAGGGGCAGCAGCTCGATCATTGGGGCGTTGGCTTCACTGCGAACATCGATCTCACCGACACGCTGCAATTCGTGTCGATCACCGGCTATCGCAAGCTTGATCCGAATTTCTTCATCGACATCGACGCCAGTCAGTTCTTGCTTGGCGACGTGTTCGTTGGCGTGAATCAGAAGCAGTTCAGCCAGGAACTCCAGCTAAAATATAATGGCAGCAAGCTGAAGGGCGTATTCGGCCTCTATTACCTGAACGAAGACGTTCGTTCGCACCAGGAAGCCTATGGCAACGACCTCTTCACTTTCCTCGGTGCCCCGACGTCGTTCACGCGGCTGATCGATGACGCACAGAATACGAAAAGCTATGCGGCGTTCGGACAGTTTACCTATGATTTCACTGATCGCTTCGCCTTTACCGGCGGGCTGCGCTATACGCGCGAAGATCGGCGCTACAACCGTTTTACGACCACGATCTCGTCCTTCGCTGGCATCAACAATCTGCAGTTCCGTTTTCCCGACAATTTGCCTGCACCGCTCAACACCGACAATGTCGCCAGCTTCGACGCTTGGACGCCAAGCTTTACGCTGAGCTTCAAGCCGGATCGCGATACGCTTTTCTATGCAAGCGCTAATCGCGGGTTCAAATCCGGTGGGTTTAATGGCCGCGCGAACAGCATCAACGATCTGACCCTAGTGGTGAACGGCACCCCTACGATCGTCAATCGTTTCCGTCCCGAAACGGTGTGGACCTATGAAGTCGGCAGCAAGGCGAGCCTGGCGGATGGCCGGGTAAAGCTTTCGGCGGCAGCTTTTTATTCGGACTACAGTGATTTCCAGGCGCGCGTTGGTGGCGGCGTGGTCGGGGCAGCCAATACCGGGGTCTTCCCCGTCATCAACGCTGGCAAGCTGCGAATCTGGGGCTTTGAAGCGGAGGCCGTGGTCAAGCCATGGCGGGCCTTCACGCTTACCGGGTCACTTGGCTATCTGAACGCTGAATATCAGCGCTTCGATGATGGCCGACGCGTGCCGCCATCATCTTTCTCGTGCAACCCCACGGGCAATGCCATCACCTGCCGTCCGGCCTTTGCGCCGCCAATTTCCGCGCGGCTTGCGGGTGATTATGTCGTGCCGATCGGGTCCAACACGCTGACATTGGGCCTTGAAGGACGCTTTATCGACAAGCAGTTCCTGTCGGTCGATAATCGGCCCGGCCTGACCGAGCCAGGCTATGCGATTGGCAACGCCTATCTGCAGCTCGATCTTGAACGCAATTTCTATCTGCGTGCTGCGGTGAAGAATTTCTCTGACGCGCGGTATCGCACCGATGGTCAGGAATTTTCGAGCGTCGCCAATATCCAGACGGTCTATTATGGTGATCCCCGGACCTGGACGATCGGCGCTGGCTTCAAATTCTGATGGCATAAGCGACGCGGGGCTCAACCCCCGCGTCGCCTTACCGCTCGCGCGTGGCGGCGAATTTCACTTTGGGATAGCGATCGACGATATAGCCGACCTCCCAATTGCTCTTGGC
>JAIERC010000455.1 GCA_019747165.1 Sphingomonas sp.
CCATGACGCTGTCGTTGCCAAGCTCCGATTCTGATGCCGCCGCCGAACTCGCGCGCCTTGCCGCCGAGATCGCCTATCACAATGCGCGCTATCACACCGATGATGCACCCGAGATTAGCGACGCCGATTATGACGCCCTCGTTCGCCGCAACGCTGCGATCGAGGCTGCCTTCCCGCAGTTGGTGCGCGCCGATTCGCCCAGCCTGAAGGTCGGCGCCGCCCCCGCCGGTCATCTCGCCAAAGTCGCGCATGCCAAGGCGATGATGAGCCTCGACAATGGCTTTGCCAACGAAGACATCACCGATTTCGACGGCCGCATCCGCCGTTTCCTATCGCTCGCCGCCGATGAGACCGTTGCGCTTACTGCTGAGCCCAAGATTGATGGCCTGTCCTGCTCACTCCGCTATGAAAACGGCCAGCTGGTGCAGGCGCTCACCCGCGGCGACGGGGCGATTGGCGAGGATGTAACCGCCAATGTCCGCACGATCGCCGATATCCCCGCAACCCTCACCGGCTCGCCACCCGCCATCTTCGAAGTGCGCGGTGAGGTCTACATGGCCAAGGCTGATTTCGCCGCGCTCAACGCCGGGTTGCTCGCCGAAGCGGAGGACCCCGACAAGGCCCGCCAATTCGCCAATCCCCGCAACGCCGCCGCCGGGTCGCTGCGCCAGAAGGACGCAAGCGTCACTGCGGCCCGCCCGTTGCGCTTCCTGGCGCATGGCTGGGGAGAGGCCAGCGCCATTCCCGGCGAGACGCAGCTGGACGTGATGCAGGCCATCGCCGGCTGGGGCCTGCCGGTCAGCGATATGCTGGTGCGCGTTGACGATGTCGCTGGCGCGCTCACCCATTACCGCATGATCGAAGCCGCGCGCGCAGACCTGCCCTTCGATATCGACGGGGTGGTCTATAAGGTCGATCGGCTCGATTGGCAGGATCGGCTGGGCGCCATCTCGCGCGCGCCACGCTGGGCGATCGCGCATAAATTCCCCGCCGAACGTGCGCAAACCATATTGCGCGCGATTGACATTCAGGTCGGCCGCACCGGCAAGCTGACCCCCGTCGCCCGGCTTGAACCCGTCACGGTCGGCGGTGTCGTCGTCACCAACGCCACGCTGCACAATGCCGATGAGATTGTGCGGCTGAACGTCTGGCCCGGCGACCGCGTCGTGCTGCAACGCGCCGGCGACGTCATCCCCCAGATTGTCGAAAACCTGTCGCGCGATGAAACGCGCGGCGCCTGGCCCTTCCCCACCCATTGCCCGGAATGCGGGTCCGCCGCCGAGCGTGATCCTGGCGAAGTCGACTGGCGCTGCTCAGGCGGGCTGATCTGCCCGGCGCAGCGCGTCGAGCGGCTGCGACACTTCGCCTCGCGCCAGGCGCTCGATATCGACGGGCTGGGGATCACCAATATTGAGAGCTTTTTTCATGATCGCCTGATCGCCGCCCCTGCCGACATTTTCACGCTGACGCGCGAAAAGCTCCTGATGCGGGAACGCTGGGCCGAGGTTTCCGCACAGAATCTAATCGATGCGATCGACGCCAAGCGGACCCCACCGCTTGATCGCTTCCTGTTCGCGCTTGGCATCCGCCATGTCGGCGCGACAACCTCGCGCGATCTGGCACGCCGCTATGGCTCGCTCCGCGCGCTGGTCCGGATGATCCGCCATGCGCTACACCTGCGCCGGACAACACCGCCCGCGCTGGGCGAAGGCGATGAGAAGCACCTGGCGCGCGTTGGCAAATTGCTGGCGTCCGTCATCGAAACACCGGGTATTGGCCCAGAGGTCGCGCTCAGCCTGGTCGACTTTGCCGCCGAACCCCATAACCGCGCCGCGCTGCGCGATCTGTTGCGTCAGGTGCGCCCAACCGATGTCGTCCATACCACCCGCGACTCGGCAGTGAACGGCAAGACATTGGTCTTTACGGGCAATCTCGAGTCGCTCAGCCGTGACGAAGCCAAGGCCCAAGCGGAGGCGCTGGGCGCCCGCGTGGCCGGATCGGTTTCCAGCAAGACCGATTTGATTATCGCTGGGCCAGGGGCTGGGTCAAAGCTAAAAAAAGCTGCTGAATTAGGCATTAAGGTAATCGATGAAGCCGGCTGGCAGGCGATTGTCGCCGGACTCTAGGCGATTGCCGGGTGGTGCCTTTTTGCAACGCAGCATGAAACAATGACACCCGATTAAGCTTCCATTCAGTCTGTCATTGAAGAGAAATAATTTCCATGCATGGGCATTTGTGACGGTCGAAAAGACTGATCTAAAGCGAATTTACAGCGACTCAATCGCCTCAAGGGGACTAAAATGCGCAACCAGCTATTTTTTGGTGCGGCCATTGCCGCGCTCGTCATGCCTGCCGCCGCCAGTGCGCAGGAAACGACGTCCAGCATTTCAGGTTCGGTTACGTCGAACGGGGCCCCCGTTGTCGGCGCTGAAGTCACAATCACCAATGTTTCATCAGGGTCGCGCAGCAATACGACGACCGACGACAGGGGTAGTTTTTCTGCCAGTGGCTTGCGCATTGGTGGCCCCTACACCGTCGAAATTTCAAGCGGCCAGGGCAGCACCACGGTAACCGACATTTATACCGTCATCGGCCAGGCCTACACGCTGCCGATCGAGCTCGCCGATGCCGGCGGCGACATCGTCGTCACCGCAGCCAAGGTTGTCGGTGCCGGTTCGGGCGGCAATGGCCCACAGACGGTGCTTGACGTTGTCGATATCAGCAAGGTTGCTTCGGTAAATCGCGACATCCGCGATTTGGCGCGCCGCGATCCCTTTGCCACACTCGATCTGTCGAACAGCCGTGCGGTTTCGTTCGCCGGTGTCAATCCGCGCTTCAACCGCTTCTCGGTTGACGGTGTGCTCGTCAACGACAATTTCGGCCTCAACCCTGATGCCAGCCCAACCGGCCGTGGCCCGATCCCACTCGACGCGATTGGCCAGTTCTCGGTCTCGGTCGCGCCCTTTGACATCCGCCAGGGCAACTTCCAGGGCGGCGCGATCGATTCTGTGCTGCGTTCGGGCACCAACGACTATTTCCTCACCGGCTTCTACAGCCAGAGCACCAACGGCCTGCAGGGTTCGGTCAACGGGACTTCAAGGATTGTTTTGCCCAGCTATGTGAGCGAAACCTATGGTGCCACGATTGCCGGTCCGATCATCAAGGACAAGCTGTTCATCATGGTATCGGGCGAGCGCAACACCGATCCGCGCCCGCTGACGCCAAACAGCCTGTCGGAAATTCAAAACGCGGCCGGTGCCCAGGTCCTCAGCGCGGCGCAGCTGGCAAACATTCAATCGATCGCGCAAAACGTCTATAACTATAATACTGGCGGCATCATCGCGATCTCGCCGAACAAGGACGAAAAGATCGTCGGCAAGATCGATTGGAACGTCACCGACGGCCAGCGCCTGTCTGTCAGCTACATCAACGCGTTTGATGCTTTTACGTTTAATCAGAACTCGACATCCGGCCCCGCAAACAACCCGACGCTTGGCCTGGCGTCGAATGGCTATCAGCTAACCGAATTGCTGCGAACGGGTATTGTCCAGCTCAACTCGGATTGGACCGACAGCTTCTCGACCGAAGTTCGCGGCCTCTATAAGAGCTATAGTCGGGGCCAGGATCCGTTGCTTGGTCGCGGTTTTGCTCAGTTTTCGGTATGCCTGGATCCTACCGCAGCAACGACGGCAGCCGGTGGCACCAACACATCCAACCTGACGACCTGCACCCCTAGCACACCCCGCGTGTTCTTCGGTCCAGATATCTCGCGTCAATCAAACACCTTCTCCACCGATACCTATGGCGGTTCGGTGCTGCTCCGCCTGAAGGCCGGCGATCACGATTTCAAGGCGCTGGTCGAATATAACCGCGTGCAGATCAACAATCTGTTCCTGCAAAACTCGGCTGGATCCTATTATTTCGACAATCTGGTCGATTTCCAGAACCGCAATGCCAACACAATCGTCTATCAGGATGCTGTGTCGCTCAACACCGCCGATGCGGCAGCCCGCTTCGGCTACGAACAGTTTACCTTTGGCCTGCAGGATGAATGGAAGCCGTTCAGCAATCTGACGTTGAACTACGGTGCCCGTCTCGATCTTTATGCATCGGCCAGCGACGTGCCCACCAATCCCAATTTCGTCAACCGGTTCGGCTTCTCGAACGATCAGACGTATAAGGGGCTGACCGCCTTCCAGCCACGCGCCAGCTTCAACTGGAAGCCCATCCCGCGCGTTACAGTGCGTGGTGGTCTTGGTATCTTCGCGGGCGGCACGCCGGACGTTTATCTGTCCAACAGCTATTCGAACACGGGGATCACGACCAACCAGATCTCGATCAACCGCAACGGTGTCGCCGGCGCGGGCGGTGTGTTCGCGCCAAACGGCACCTTTTCCGGTGGTGCAACCCCCGCAATCGGTACTGCGTCGCTCAACGGCGTGACCGGCACGAGCTTCAGCCCGACGACACAACAATTCTTGTCAACCAACACCGCGTCGCTGCCGCTCGCGCCAACCAATGCGCTCGATCCGGACTATAATCTTCCAAGCGTGTTCAAAGCGACGCTGACCGGCGAATGGCAGCCAACTTTTCTGGGCGGCGGCTGGACCTTCGGCGCAGACTTTTACTATAGTAAAACCCGCGAAGCGCCGACCTTTACCGATATCCGCTCGGTTCAGGTTGGTGTCCTGCCCGATGGCCGCCCACGTTATGCCGGCCTGAACGGTGACAATTCCGGCAACTTCGATATTCTGGTCCGGAATACCCAGCTTGGCCAAAGCTTCATCGGCGTCGTCCGGTTCCAGAAGGAGTTTAATTGGGGTCTGTCATTCGGCGGCAGCTATACCCGCCAGGCCGTGACGGATGCATCGCCATCAACCTCATCGACGGCGACCTCCAACTATTCAAACGGTGCCTTTGCTGATCCGAACATCGCGGCGTTCGGCACCTCGAATGACGAAACCAAGTGGCAGTTCAAATACAATATCGGCTTCGATCACGCCTTCTACAAAGACTATCGGACCGTGGTTCAGTTGTTCGGCGAAACCCGCGCGGGCCGTCCATTCAGCTACACGTTCCAGGATTTCGCCCAGACCAATGCGATCCGCGGTCCTGTGGTCGGCACCCTGCGTACGCCGAACAATCGTTATCTGCTCTATGTACCGACCGGGACCAGCGATCCGCTTGTCAGCTATGACAGCACCGCCACCCGCGACGCGCTTAACGCGTTGATCGAAAACAGCACGCTGCGGAATCGTCGCGGCCAGATTGCCGCTCGTAACTCAGAACGTTCGCGGGCATTTACCCGCATCGATCTTCACCTTGAGCAGGAAATCCCCACTTTTGTCGGCAAGTCGCGCATTTCGATCTTTGCCGATATCGAAAACCTGCCGAACCTGCTAAACAGCAACTGGGGCGGCTTGCGGCAAGTTGGGTTCCCCTATGTCGTCAGTGCTGTTCAGGCGACCTGCTTGCAGACGCCGGTTGCCGATGGTGTTACGCCAACGGCAGCGCAGACATCATCTTCGGCAGCAACGCCCTGTAGCCAATATCGGTACAGCACCTTCACTAACAACTCGATCAATCCAGCCCCGAGTATTTCCAACTCGCTCTACCTGATCCGCGTCGGCGCCCGCTTCACCTTCTAAGCGCCGATCTGACACGAAAACCCATCAGGCCGCCGTCCTCGAAAGGGGGCGGCGGTTTGCTTTTGGGGGTCTACCACACCGAAAAAAGGCCCCGCCGATTGGATCGGCGGGGCCATTTTTGTCATTCGTCATTCAGTGATAATCAGGCGTTTTCGGCCACCTTCGCGTAGAGGCTGTTGATCGGGCGGGCCATCACCCGCGCCACCATCGGTTCGAAGAAGCTCAGCGGTGCGCTGTCGTAATTCGGATCAAACGCCGATTGATCATATTTTTCGCAAAATTCGGCGCAGGCCTCAAAATGCGGATGGCCCCGGTAATTTTCGCGCAGGTCGCGGTCCATGCCGAGATAATGGAAATAATAATATCCCTGAAACACGCCGTGATTATTGGCGATCCAGTGCAGTTCTTCGCTGACGAACGGACGCAGCATCGCGGCTGCAATCTCAGGGTGATTGAAGCTGCCCAGCGTATCGCCGATATCGTGGAGCAAGGCGGTGACGACATAGGCCTCGTCACGGCCATCGCGGTGCGCGCGAGTGGCGGTTTGCAGGGAATGTTCGAGCCGGTCGACCGGGAAGCCGCCATAATCGCCATCGAGCAATTTCAGATGCGTCAGCACGCGTGCCGGCAGCCCGTGCGAAAATTCGCGAAAATGCGTGGCAATCGTCAGCCAGTCTTCCTGCGTCCCCTCGGTCATCGCGGTGAATTGCGCGCGGTGTTCCGCATGGGTGCTAGGCATGTCGTTTCCGTCGGCCATCGTCTCTCTCCTCTTATCGATCGAACATAGGCCCCTTCCCGGCGGTTTGTCAGCAGCTATAAGGGGGCGATGATCGAACCGCCGCTTTGCCCGATGCCCCAATGAGCGCGCTCGCCCAAGCCGAACCAGCGCCCGGACCGAAACCCGGCATTTTTTCGCGCCCGTTCTTTGAAGAAAAAAATCGCGCTTTCTGGATGCTGCAAGCCGCCGGGTGGAGCGGCTATCTGGTGCTGCGCAGCGTTTCCAGCATCAACAATGGCCTGTCGATCGCCGCGCTGATCGCCATCGTGATCGAATCGATCATCGGCTATTGCATCACGCTGCTGCTCTCGACGCTCTATGGCTATTATCGCACGTTGCCACGGATCAGCCTGGTGCTGCTTACCCTGTTCACGCTGGGCGCGGCAACGCTGCTTTATGCGGTGCTTGATGCCTTTTCCTTTTCGTTCATCAAGCTCGACAATCCGGGCATCAATCTCAATCTGGTGCTCGGCACGATCTTCCTGAATTTCGTGGTGCTGTCAGGCTGGTCGGCGCTCTATTTCGGGATCAACTTCTATCTGATCGTTGAGGAACAGATTGATCAGTTGGAGAAGCTCGGCAACCAGGCATCGACCGCGCAGCTCGCGATGCTGCGCTATCAGCTCAACCCGCATTTTCTGTTCAACACGCTCAATTCGATCTCGACTTTGGTGCTGCTGAAACAGACTGACCGCGCCAACGCGATGCTCAGCCGGCTCTCTTCATTCCTGCGCTACACGCTCGCCAATGAACCCACCGCCAATGTCACTATTGCGCAAGAGGTGGAGACGCTGAAACTGTATCTGGAAATTGAAAAGATGCGGTTTGAAGATCGGCTGCGGCCGAGTTTCTCGATTGATCCGCGCGTCGCCAAGGCCCGGCTGCCGTCGCTGCTGCTCCAGCCGCTCGTTGAAAATGCCATCAAATATGCCGTCACCCCGCAGGAAAACGGCGCTGAAATCAACGTCGTCGCTCGGTTGAACGGCGAGCGAGTGCAGATCAGCGTATCCGATACCGGGCCGGGCTTGCATGAAACAAAATCCCGGCCAAGCCTTTCAACCGGGGTTG
>JAIERC010000193.1 GCA_019747165.1 Sphingomonas sp.
CGACCAACAAGGGATCGATCACCTCGGTGCAGGCGATCTATGTGCCTGCCGACGATTTGACCGATCCGGCCCCTGCCACGTCGTTCGCCCATTTGGACGCAACGACCGTGCTCAACCGCGCGATTTCGGAGCTGGGCATTTACCCCGCCGTCGATCCGCTCGATTCGACCAGCCGCGTGCTCGAACCGCGCGTTGTTGGCCAGGTGCATTACGACACAGCACGCGCGGTCCAGTCAGTGCTGCAGAAGTACAAGTCGCTGCAGGACATCATCGCGATCCTCGGCATGGACGAATTGTCGGAAGAAGATAAGCTCACCGTCAGCCGCGCACGTAAAATCCAGAAGTTCCTGTCGCAGCCCTTCCACGTCGCCGAGGTCTTCACCGGCATTTCGGGCAAGTTCGTCCAGCTCGAAGACACGGTGAAGTCGTTCAAGGCAGTGGTCGACGGTGAATATGATCACCTGCCCGAAGCCGCTTTCTACATGGTCGGCGGCATCGATGAAGCCGTCGCCAAGGCCGAAAAGATGGCGCAGGACGCGTAAGTCAATTCAAGCCCCTCCCCTTCAGGGGAGGGGCTTAAGGAAGATAAAAATGCTGCACTTCGAACTCGTCACCCCTGAAAAGCTCGTCCGCTCAGAGGACGTGTACATGGTCGTCGTCCCGGGTTCGGAGGGAGATTTTGGCGTGCTGCAGGGCCATGCGCCCGTGATGTCGACGATCCGTGACGGTGCTCTCCATATCTATCGCACCGACAAGGGCGAGCCCGAAATGCTGCCCATCAAGGGCGGCTTTGCCGAGGTTAACGAACGCGGGCTAACGGTGCTGGCCGAACAGGCTGGCTGAGCGCCGCGGACGCCAGCTGGGCGATTTCTGGCGGGCGCGGGCGACACGCGGTTATCGTTAACTGGCCACCAACAAAATCGCGGCATTCATAGTGCGGATCATAGCGCGATACGTGACGTTCGGCGCGCGCAACGCTTACAGCGACGGTTCGACCATCACGGCCGAGGAAAAAGCTGCAAAACGGCAGTGCGGCGCACGCCACCCGGCCCCCTGAAACGCAGCCTCAATAAAGCGCCGCCCAGATTGGCGGGGCAGTGTCAGGGCCGGTCCATCAACCAAGGGGCACTATCCCGTTGTTTGATGCTCTGCGGCACTGGACCCCTCAAATATTACTTAATTTCGAACGCGTAACGGGGCCGAACAGGTGGCCTAACGTGCGCCGCACTGCCGCTTTTGATGCTTAGGAAATGGTAACACCTTTGCGGGTATGAAATCCGTAACCACAATGATTGGGACAAAATGAGCGCTTTTGGACGACGCAGTGGCGCAGGTAACGGTGCCCCCCCGGCCCGGCCCGCCTTTGGTGTTGCCCGCCCAATGCAGGGCGCTGGCCCGGCGCGGCCTGCCGATTTGCAAGGCAGCGACCAGTTTCCACCGATCGATCTCGCGCCGTTGCCGCCGCTTGCCTCTGCCGCCGATGGCATGACCGGGACGATGCCGGGCACCGCGATGGACGCGATGCAGCGGTTGCAGGATCGCCAGGCGTCGTCGGGTGACGCCGGCCAATCAAAGATGGAGGGATTCGAATCCTCGATCCACAAGATCAAGGAACAGGTGCTGCCGCGCCTGCTTGAGCGCGTCGATCCCGAGGCAGCCGCAACGCTCGACAAGGACGAGCTCGCCGAGGAATTCCGCCCCATCATCGGCGAAGTGCTCGCCGAACTAAAACTCACGCTCAACCGCCGCGAACAGTTCGCGCTCGAAAAAGTGCTGATCGACGAACTGCTCGGATTGGGGCCGCTCGAGGAACTGCTCGCCGATCCGAACATCTCGGACATCATGGTGAACGGCCCCGAGCAAACCTATATCGAGCGCAAGGGCAAGCTCGAGCTCGCCAATATTCAGTTCCGCGACGAGGAGCATCTGTTCCAGATCGCGCAGCGCATCTGCAACTCGGTCGGTAGACGTGTCGATCAGACAACGCCGCTCGCCGACGCCCGCCTGAAAGACGGCAGCCGCGTCAACGTGATCGTGCCGCCGCTCAGCTTGCGCGGCACCGCCATCTCGATTCGTAAGTTTTCCGCCAAGCCGATCACGCTCGACATGATGGCCGGCTTCGGCTCGATGAGCCCGAAAATGGCGACCGCGCTGAAGATTGCCGGCGCCTGCCGCTTCAATGTCGTCATCTCGGGCGGTACGGGTTCGGGCAAAACGACGATGCTCAACGCCTTGTCGAAGATGATCGACCCGGGCGAGCGCGTGCTGACGATTGAAGACGCGGCTGAACTTCGCTTGCAACAGCCGCATTGGCTGCCGCTTGAAACGCGCCCGCCCAACCTTGAAGGGCAGGGTGAGATCAGCATTCGTGATCTCGTCAAGAACGCGCTGCGTATGCGGCCTGACCGGATCATCCTGGGCGAAATTCGTGGGTCCGAGTGCTTCGATCTGCTTGCCGCGATGAATACCGGCCATGATGGCTCAATGTGTACGCTCCACTCCAACTCCCCGCGCGAGGCGCTGGCGCGTATGGAGAATATGGTGATGATGTCCGACATCAAGGTGCCCAAAGAAGCAATCAGCCGCCAGATCGCCGACTCGATCGACCTTATCATCCAGGTGAAGCGCCTGCGCGACGGGTCACGCCGCGTGACCAACATCACCGAGGTCATCGGCATGGAAGGCCCCGTGATCGTCACACAGGAGCTGTTCAAGTTCGAATATCTCGACGAAAGCGCTGACGGCAAGATTGTCGGCGAATATCGTTCCATGGGCCTGCGCCCCTATACGCTCGAAAAGGCGCGCCAATATGGCTTCGACCAGGCCTATCTTGAGGCGACGTTATAGGATTTTTCGGCTGCCGGGACATGGCGTAGAGCGCTTCGTCTTCCGTCGTTGGCCGATCCTGTTTGCGCTGGCGTTGATTGGCGCAGCGCCGCCGCCCAGCACAGCCATTTCTACCTTGTCGCCCGATAGCGAAACACGCTGGGTATCGTTTGATTTGACGCCGGGTAACCAGATTCGCTTCACCATGGCCGTCAATGGCATGCCCGCGACAGCAATACTTGATACTGGCGTCAGTGCCTCGGTCATCTCGCGCGATTTCGCTTCGGTCCACCGGATGCAGGTGCAGCCACGCGGCAATGCCAGCGCAATTGGTGGCAATGTTGCGATCGGCTGGGCGGCCACACAGAGCATCACCCTGGGCGGGCTGATGCGGCGCGGTGGTGGCATTATCGTCACCGCCCTGCCCGCTGCAGCCACCGGCACCACCCGCGCGGTCGACATCTTGATTGGCCATGATCTTATCGACGCCTATGCGCTTGAGATCGATTTCGATGCGAAGCGCTTTCGCCTCATCAAATCAGGGCGCCTGCCATTTCGGGGATTAAGCGCGCCGCTGAGCATTGCGCCCAACCAGAATGTCTATGTAACCGAAGCGGTGCTTGGCGGCCGCCGATTGACGCCAATGGTGGTTGATACCGGGGATGGATCGTCAATCACCCTATCGCAGGAATCTTTCCGCGCCGCGCGGATCACCGGCCTGCCCACGACGACCACGATTGCTTATGGTCTCGCCGGGCCGCTCATCACCGACCTGGCGATTGTTCCCAACCTGGCGGTTGGCAAGCTAACCGCCAGCGATGTCGAGACACGCGTCGAACGGCGTGGCGGTTTTTCGCACGAAATTGGGGCCGCCGGGCGAATCGGTTCTGGCTTTCTGCAGCAATATCGCGTGCTGCTCGATCCGATCGCTGGCCATATCGTCTTCGGCCCCTCCAACGCGACCGGCAAGCCGCCGGTCCGGTCGACCAGCGGCATCCTGGTCGCCACCGAAGCGGGGCGGCTGCGTGTCCTGCACGTGATGCGCGGAAGCCCGGCCGAAGCGGGCGGTTGGCACGCGGGTGATCTGATCTGCGCAATAGACGGCACATCGGTCCCCGCCGACTATAGCAACAGTCCGGTCAGCGGCTGGTCGGTCGGGTCACCCGGCCGGGTTGTGCTGCTCAGCGGCTGCGATGGCAGAGAAAGGGCGCTTACGCTGAGCAAGTTCTATTGAACCGCCATGTTCACGCCTTGAAGCCAAGGCTCGCCAGGATCACCGCGATGATCAGCGCAAGCATTTGAACTGTAGGCCAATCAACGATTCCCACCGAATCGAGATTGTCGCGACGGGCGCGCCGCCGATCGCGCCAACCGCTGAACAGCGCAATCGCTAGCGCGGTAACCGCTCCGCCCCAAAGCCCTGCTTGCATCATGCCCTCTTGCTCGCCAAAACGCGCTGCAACGGCCCTTAATGATCAAGGAATCGAAATGCGCCAGCCTTTTTGGACGTCCGCTCTAATTGCAACCAGCATCACGATCACCGGTGGCGCGATTGCAGCCGCCGTCAAACCAACATCGGCCCTAACCGCCGCTGTCAACGCCCCAAGCCGGACTCCCGCCAATGTCGCCCGCGACCGCTACCGCCACCCCGCGGAAACGCTCGCGTTTTTCGGCGTCAAGCCACGCGACACCGTGGTGGAGATTTGGCCGGGCGGTGGCTGGTATACCGAAATCCTCGCCCCGTATCTGGCGAATGGCACCCTCTATGCCGCAACCCCTTCTGACAATGCGCGCAAAGGGGTGATGACCCTGCAGGCAGCCAAGCCCGATATTTACGGCAAGATAAAATTCGCCGCCTTTCCAACCACAGCCAGCAACGCAAGCGCTGGCGTGCCCGCCGGTTCAGTCGATGTGGTGCTGACGTTTCGCAACGTCCATAACTGGAGCTTTGGCGCGACCGACCAGACTCAGGCTGCATTTGACCAGATGTTTGCCATGCTGAAGCCCGGCGGTGTGCTGGGCCTGGTCGAGCATCATTTGCCCGAAAACGCCAAGGACATTACCGAAGCCAAGAGCGGCTATATGAAGCGGTCTTCGGTGATTGCCTTTGCCACCAAGGCCGGCTTTGTGCTCGCTGGCGAAAGCATGATCAACGCCAATGCCAAAGACACGCATGACTATCCCAAGGGCGTCTGGACGCTGCCGCCCAATTATGCCGAAAAGGATGTTGATCGCGCGCGCTATACAGCCATCGGCGAAAGTGATCGGATGACGCTTAAGTTCGTTAAGCCGAAATAACAGGGATGGTCGAGCCAGCGACCAAACCGATTGGCCTTATAGCGCGGATTGTTGGCCCGGCCGCGACGCCAGCCGATACCGCGCTGACCCTTGCCGCAATGGTGCTGGCGGTGCCACTTGCCGCAGGGGCGATCGTCGCAACCGGAGCGGTCGACTGGCGTTGGTGGCAATGGCTGCTCGTCTTGATCGTGGCGAGCGATCTGGGTGGTGGCATCGTCGCCAATGCGTTGCCGAGCACCAAACGCTGGTATCATGGGCCAAATGGCCATGATCGGCGGATGCTCGGTTTTGCGCTGCTGCACGTGCATTTACCAGCGCTAGCGCTGATCGTCCCAGAGGCGATGCCGATGCTGGCGGGCGTGCTTGGCTATATCTGGCTGATCGGTGGCGTGACCATATTGCTGGCCGTGCCGCAGCGGTACCGGCTGGCGATCGCGTTGATGATAACGGCGATCGGCACGGTATTGCTTGCCCGATTGTTACCGGTTGCCAGCGCACTCGGCTGGATGCCGCTCGCCTTGTACCTCAAGATCCTTGCCGGCCATGTGATTGGGCCGGACGAGCCTTGATCGCTATTTGCCGAGCCGCTCGATCTTTTCCTGCAACCGGTTGAGCTCTGCCTTCAGCGTGGCGATTTCCTCATCCTTGCTGGCGGCATGATCGGTCTTGCTCTCCGGCTTGAAGGCAGCGGTTGCTGCTTCAAACATCGCGATGTTGCGCTTCGCAATTTCAGCAAAAGGGGAATGCGCAAACGCCCCCTCAACGGCTGATTTGAACTGCGCCTGATTGCGACGGAAACCGTCCATCGATGCTTCGAGATAGCCCGGCACCATTGCCTGCATCGAATCCCCGTACATCGAGATTAGCTGGCGCAGGAAATTCACTGGCAGCATGGTCTGCCCGCGCGATTCTTCTTCCATGATAATTTGGGTCAGCACATTATGGGTAATGTCTTCGTCGGTCTTGGCATCGACAACCTTGAAGTCGCGGCCTTCGCGCGTCATCCCAGCGAGATGCTCGAGCGTGATGTAAGACGAAGTCTCGGTATTATAGAGTCGCCGGTTGGCGTATTTTTTGATGATGACGACGCCATCATCCGGTGCGGTCTTTTTCATGGGAGGTCCCCCGAGGGTGCGTAACAGCCCTGTAACACCGTTCCATGCCGCGCCGCAACACGGCCCGCGCCCCTTGCCCTTATTCCTTGAAATGCTCCGTCAGGAAACGGCGGAATCATCCGATCGTCAACGCGCCGCCCTGACTGGGCTGGCGGCCTATCAAGCTGCCGATCGGGGGGCGAGCCGGCGGCTGGGTCGCATAAAACATCGCCGCGGGCGGGCGCGCCTGCGCGATTATGGCGGCGACGGGTCGCCTGTCGTCATCATCCCTTCGCTGATCAACCCGCCCTTCATCCTCGATTTAACGCGTCAGCAATCCCTGCTGCGCTGGTTGGCGAGCCGGGGACACAGAACATTCCTGCTCGATTGGGGCGCGCCTGACGCGGCGGCACGAACCATGGACATCGGCGATCATGTCACGCAGTTGTTGCTGCCGCTGATCAGGAAACTGGGACAGCCCCCCATCCTGATTGGCTATTGCCTGGGCGGGACGATTGCGGCGGCAGCCGCTTGCCTTACCCCAGTGGCCGGGCTCGCGATGATTGCGGCTCCCTGGCATTTTGATGGTTTTGATGCTGCCGCGCGCGCGCGCATTGCCGCTTTATGGACGAGCACAAAATCGGCTTGCGATACCATGGGCCTGGTCCCGATGGAGGTGCTGCAGGCAGGCTTCTGGCAGCTTGATCCAGCGCGCACGATTGCCAAGTATGAATCCTTTGCGGCAATGCCCCCGGGAAGCCCCGCCGCGCGTAGCTTTATCGCGCTGGAAGATTGGGCCAATGCCGGTGCACCGTTAACCTATGCTGCTGGTGCGCAAATGTTCGAGGCGCTCTTCGCCGGCAATGTGACCGGCACCCGCAACTGGACGGTTGGCGGCAGCCTGATTGACCCAGATGCTTTGGTCTGCCCAACGATCGATTTCGTCTCGCTTCATGATCGAATTGTACCGGCCGCCAGCGCCATTGGTTTTACCGATCAACGCAAATTGGCGGCAGGGCATGTCGGCATGATCGTCGGCAGCCGTGCGCGCCTGGAATTATGGGAACCGCTTGACGACTGGATTAGCCAGGTGCTGGGGGCTAGAGAAGCAACACCTCTTTCAGCAGCCGGGAACCCGCCATGACCGACATCGTCATCACCGCCGCGAAGCGCACACCCGTTGGCAGCTTCCTCGGCGCCTTTGCATCGACGCCAGCGCACGAACTTGGCCGCATCGCGATCGAAGCGGCGATGGCGCAGGCAGGCATTACCGGTGATGACGTGTCCGAAGTCATTCTTGGTCAGGTATTGACGGCAGCCCAGGGCCAAAAC
>JAIERC010000404.1 GCA_019747165.1 Sphingomonas sp.
CGCCTCAAGGCCGTGCCCATCATCATGATCACCTCGCGCACGGCAGAGAAGCACCGCAACTATGCGGCCGAAATCGGCGTGAATCACTATCTGGGCAAGCCGTACGATGAAGACGAGCTGCTGGCCAAGATCGCCAGCTTTACCAGCGGAGCTTAGGCACCGGTAGGAGAAGTTGGGGAGCAACGGCGCATCGTCAACCATGCGCCCAGAGGCATTACCGCCAGCAGCGCAATCTCATGGTGGAGTGAGGTATTGAACAGCCCCGATGCCATGACGACGACCCATGCTGCCAGGCTACCCCCCCAGGCCGCCCAGATATAGGCGTCGTCTATCGACTTTGGGCGATGCCTGAGCAGCATCCCAAAACACGCCAGCAAAGCAGCAAAGAATACGCCACCGCCAACCCAGCCACGCTCTGCCAGAGTATTAAAGTAAAGGCTGTGCGCATGGGTCTTCCCGACATACTTGGCCGGGTCATAGGTCTTTCCGGCTTTGCTTACTTGATCGGCAATTGCAGCATCATTGACCTTGCCAAAATTGCCCATACCAGCACCAAATATGGGAAATATGTTGGCGACCACAACAGCACGGCGCCATATCGTGTCGCGATGCGACAAAGGATCGTTCACCTTTATATATAGGCGCTGTTTCTCTACAACGCGGATGTTGCCGACAAACGCCACTGCCGCAACTGCGAATAGCGCAATGACCATTGCCAGCAATGGGCGCTTTGATTTCGGCAACCAGCCTATCCCCAGCACAATGGGAACCAGCAGAGCCGCACCGATAGCGCCACGACTGGAGCCGATCAATAAGCTGGCGAACACAAGCAACAAAATCAGAAACACCAGGCCTCGCAGTGCAGCCGACCAAGCGGCCCAAAAGGCCAGCAGCGCCGCCAACAAAATGCCACACAAAATTGCCAGATACATCGCTGTGTGATTTACATGGCCGACCGAATATAGCTCTAGGAACATGCGCTCTTTAGTACCAAAATGCAGCCAGGCGCCATACCCCAAGGTCAGAATCGTGCTAAAGACCAACACCACGCTTACCTGCAACCACTGCTTTTTTTCGTACCCTGAGCGGCTCAAGCACCACAAAAACAGCAAGTAGCGGGTGACATCACCGAAACCTTTCCACTCAGCTCCGTGCATGCCGGCAAATATTGTGCCGCTGAGCGTACTCACCCATAGTCCGGCGATTACCGTATCGACCATCCCCCACCGCCCACCATAGCCGCCCTCCTTGAAACAGCGCACTAACCAGAGTATGAAAAAGGCCGCTAGAAAGAAATTCTTGGGGGCCTCCAGCATTGGCAGGAATAGCGCCACTCCAAGTAGACAGCCAAACTCAAACTTTCTCAGGATAGAAGCATGCTTCAAAGGACTCATTTGTTCTCGACTCACGGCAGGATAGAGATTTTGGTTTAATGGTTAAGGAAAGGCTTCATGACCCTTATGTCAAAGGCGGGTATCGCAAAAGATCACTCCATACCAGCGGCCACATCTCTCTAAAGCGGCGCCAACTGGAAGCACATTCACACATTCAGTTGAGTGCTGCTCATATCGGACCGCCTAAGTCAGCAGGGCTTGCACTACTGTCGACACGCTCAAGAAAGTGGAATCGAATGGGTATCGTTTTCCTCAGCCTTCTGCGTGCTGTGCAGGCGGGCATATGCGCCGTCTGCGCGGGCAAGCAGCTCAATGTGGCGGCCTTCCTCCACCTTGCGGCCATGGCTGAGGACAACAATTCGATCTGCTCGCTCGATCGTTGTAAGTCGATGTGCGATCACAAGCGTCGTCCGCCCTTGCATCAGGCGATCCAGCGCTGTTTGCACCAGACGCTCCGACTCTGCGTCCAAGGCCGAAGTGGCCTCATCGAGAATCAGGATAGGTGCGTCCTTGAGAATGGCGCGCGCAATTGCCAGACGCTGACGTTGCCCACCCGAAAGCCGGTTGCCATTCTCCCCGATCACAGTGTCAAACCCCTCAGGCAAGGCACGGATGAAGTCAAGAGCATTGGCTGCTGTCGCGGCAGCCTCGATCTCGGCCTGACTGGCATCGGCTTTTGCACCGTAAGCGATATTCGCGGCGACGGTGTCGTCAAATAGCAGCGTTTCCTGGGACACAATCGCGATCTGCTTGCGCAAGCTTTCGAGACGCATTTCGCCTGCGGGGATGCCATCAACCAGAATACTGCCGCTGGTCGGTAGATGGAAGCGGGGGAGGAGCCCTGCCAGTGTCGTCTTGCCGCTCCCAGAGGCGCCTACAAGCGCAACGGTCTCGCCTGGCGCCATCTTCAGATCCAGCTTCGACAACGCCAGTCTCTCCGCATTCGGATAGCGAAAGCTCACCTCCCGGAACTCGACCTCGCCCCTGATCCGGACTATGTCGACCGTGCCGGGATCAGGCTCGCCTGGAATATCTAGCAGCTCGAACACACTTTCAGCTGCCGCCAAGCCTTTTTGCAGGGGGACATTGACGCCAGCCAAGCCGCGCAGCGGTGCCAGCAGCATCAGCATTGCGACAATAAAGGACACAAAGTCGCCCGGTGTTGCCTTGTTCTGCGCCGCCTGTAGCAATGCCAGGTAGACAACGACGGCTATCGCGATGGAAACAAAAACATGCACCAGCGGGGAACCCGCTGAAGCAGCGATGGCAGTACGCATGCCATACCCGCGCATCTGGTCATTGACGCGGGCGAAGCGGCGGCTTTCCTGCTGCTCCCCGCCGAAGATCTTCAGCACCTTCTGGCACAGGATGGACTCCTGCAAGGCTTGGGTCATCACCCGCAAGCCGCTTTGTGAAGCACGGCTCATATTGCGCAGGCGATTGCCTATGATCTTGGTCACCCAGGCAATAAAAGGCGCCACCAGCAGCGTTACTGCAGTCAGCAGCGGATTCAAGTACAAAAGATAGGCCAGCAGTCCGACCATGGTGAGGGACTCCCGCACAATGGTGACCCCGGCAGTCGTGGCAGCGTTACCGATGTTATTGACGTCGCTGGTAATACGCGTCACCAGGCTGGCCGATGGATGCTGTTCAAAATAGCTCATCGGCAGACGCACCAGATGATCGAACATGCGCTGGCGCAAATCGTTGATGACGCGGTTCTGTACCCAGGCCATGGCATAGCCAGCAAAGAAGGTCGTAATCCCGCGCACCACGAAGAGCCCGACGATAAGCAGAGGCACCGCCCAGGGCGCACGCTGAATCAGGCTGTCACTAACGCTGCCATCCGATCTCGGCATGAAGCCATTGTCGATCAATGGCTTGATTAGCGCCGGCAGGATGGGTTCCATCAGCCCGGCCACAGCACTCAGCAACAGCCCCAGCGCCAGCATCTTCCAATACGGGCGAACGAACGTCAGCAGGCGCAGATACAGCTCACGACTGGAAGGGGCAGAGGATTTAACTGACGTCATCGGCGGGCGGAGCCTGTCTTGGAGCCGAGATTATACTCGGCCTCCCTTTCAGGCCGGGCGCCTGCTTGCGGCCAGCAGTTGCGCATAGAGGGACTGAAGACGTGCCGCCATATCTGCCCTCCCCATCCCGGAAACGCATGCGCGTGCATGCTGCTCCAGGGTCTGGCGATCGGCCGCCAGCAGCATATCCAGTGCCTGCGCCTGCGCCGCCGGATCCAGCGCATCGCAGACGCGACCGCAATCACTGCCCCGCAGCGCTTCCGCAGCACCGCATGTCTCACTGGTCATGACCGGCAAGCCGCAAGCCAGCGCCTCAAGTACCACGTTAGGAAAAGGATCGTAGAGCGTAGGGAGGGCAAACACGTCGGCCACTCCGTACCATGGGCGCACGTCCTGCTGAGGACCAACCAGATGCACGCGGCTCGCAATACCCAGGCGCTCGGCCATGGCTTGTATGCGCCGGGCATGCTTGTCCCTGCCGACAATAATGGCCACTGCATTCTTGTGCTGCAGGTGCGTCATCGCCTGCAGTAGCTGCGGCACCCCTTTACGCGCGAACCCCGAACCCACATAAAGGACGACAGGCACATCTTCGGCAATGCCCAGACGGGCGCGCATCTCGGTCCGATGCACGACTTTGAGGCCCGGATTGAAGTAATCGAGGTCGACGCCGTTGTGAACCACATGGAGCTTTTCCGGTTCGAGGCCAAAGCGCGCCGCTATATCGTCGCTCACCATCTGCGAATTGCAGATCACGGCGCGTAGTGCGGGATGAAGAAACATACGGCGCTCGGCGGCACAAATATACCGATGCCAAGGGTGCCAGCGGTACAGCCAACGCTGCAGAACACTTTGCTGGCGGCCCCGCAGCTCCAGCCACGTCGCATGCACACCGTCCCCGGCACGAAAGATATCGCAGCCAGGAATGCGCTCATGACTTTGCACTAGGTCGAATTCGCCGCTGGCGACCACTTTCTGGACTGCCGCAGCAAAGCCGGCATCACGCCACAGACGGCCCAGATAGAACGGATTGCAAATCCTCGCCGCGTGTTTTGTGCCACTTTGCCAACGGCGCGTCACGATGGTGACCGAAAGATCATCCCGCGCCAGTGCGGATAGTGCGCGCTCGACAAATCGCTCGGCGCCACCATAAGGCGTGTAGCTTTGACGCACAATCGCCAGTTTCATAGCAGCTGATGGCAAGCTGCCAGCACCTTGGCGACTGGCAGTGTGACTAGGCAGTCACTCACTTCGCTACCACCGCATCCGGGCATGTCGCAGGGGCGGCAGGGATGCTTGTCGCTGCTGACAATCACATGCGCCCCCCCCCAAGGCGCCCACTCCTTGTCTTTGGTCGGCCCAAACAGCGCAACGACAGGCGTGGCCACCGCAGCAGCAATATGCATGGGCGCCGAATCGACGCCAACAAACAGTCGTGCACGCGAAATCAAAGCCGCCATTTCGCGCAGATTCAGCTGGCCCGAAAGATCTACCCAGTCCGACCTTGAACGAGCCCGAATATTGGCAATCATGGCGCGCTCACGTGCATCCGGTGCACCGGTCATCACGATGCGATGTCCTTCCTCACTCAGCGCGTCGACCAGCTCAGCCATCTGCTCGGCAGGCCAGCACTTGAAGAACCATCGCGAACCCGGATGTACGTGGATAAAGCCCCCCTGAACCCCTACCTCCTCCAGCAAGCGAGCGATACGCGCTTCGGCCCCGGCCCCGGGGACCATGCACAGACGTTTATCCTGATCGGACGGGTGCCACCCAAGACGCCGCAGCGCATCCAGGTTCATCTCGACGGTGTGTCGAATTGTCCGTTGCGGGATAGAGAATTGATGAGTAAACGCATTCCGCCACCAGCGTCCCGGTCGCTTGGGCGCAACTGCCCAGCGCGGCGCCATCAGCCGCGTCATCCAGGCACCGCGTGGATGATCGGTCAGATGCACGACCAAATCATAGCGCCGCTGCCTCAAGGCACGTATCAGGCGCCATTCTCTGCCAAGCCCCTCGAACCAGCCCTTCCTCTTACCCCGAACGATCCCATGTAACTGGGCGATGGCTGGATGCCCCTCCAGCATGGGCATGGTTTCGGCATACACCAGCGCATCAATCTCGACTCCTGGTATGGCTGCTTTCAATGCTGTGAAGACGGGACTGGTCAATAGCACATCGCCGTGGTGGCGTAGTTTGATCACCAGCACGCGCCGGACCTCGGCAAAAGGAATCGCATCATCTAGCATGGGCGCCATTATGCCAGAGCGCGGCAGACCATCGACCGGAAACCGCGCAGTGGAGGGCGGTCAGCCAATAATCGCCCCAACAGTTTCCTGCCCAGGTCGAACTCAACTTCGGGATGAAGAAAGGGCGGCTAGCAGCGAGACAACGACAGGCATGGAGAATAAGCGCATCCATGGCTTAGCTTATAATTGGCTCCAAATTTCCTTTCCCCATAACACCCTCTACATGAGAGAACTCAGTGCATTTTCCGCGACTGAATGGTTGCGCCTGCAGCCCTTGGTCTACGCCTATAAACAATTGCGTAACGATCTGGTGCTATCGCGCTATCTCGGCGAAGGCGCGGAGGGAGAGGAGGCCTTTCTCGAAAGCCTGAGCGGGCTGAAGGGAAAGAACATACTGCTGGTAACCGCTTTCGAACAGCCGCTGGCACTGCACTGGCTGCTATTCATGGCCAAACGGCACGTCTCCGGATTTACTTTTCTTGTCTTTGACAACTCAAAGAAAGCCGATCGGCGGGCTGCGATCAAAGCTGTGTGTCAGAGACACAACACTCCTTATCTTGCCCTGCCTGCCAATGCGTCACGACATGTGAATCGACATCATGCTATGGCAATGACATGGGTCTATGAACGCATAGTGCGCAAGATTGAGCCGGGCATTTTCGGCTTCATCGATCATGACCTGATCCCGATTGCAGACACGAACCCAGCCGCGCACATGGTGAACCAGGACTGCTACGGTCGGCTCAACACCCAGCCCACTTGCTGGAGTCTGTGGGCAGGTTTCTGCCTGTTCCGGTATAGCCGCATCAGCAGAACACGACTGAATTTCATGTATGACTTCTCTCGCCAGCTCGACACCGGCGGCAGAAACTGGGAGACCTTTTATCGGCACCTGGACAAAGCCACCCTTGTATTTCCTGAAAAAGCGCTCAGCGAACTCACCAAGCCAGACAATAGCGAAACCAGAACAGCCCAGATCATCGACAAGGCCTGGGTTCACATACAGGGCATCGGCTACAACGACAATTTTGATCGTAAACGCGCCTTCTTCACCGACTATTTCCGGGCGCTTGGCGTGCCTCCGCTGGATCTGGAAAGCCTCGACTCCGAACGCGCAGACAAGACCTTGCCCAACTGAATACAAATGCATGCCATTGTGGAACTACCGCCCGATTCGGTTCTCTTGAACCCAGAAACCTGGCGCGACACGCTCGGCGACGCCTGCCGGGCGCTCCTCTCCCAACAAGACCGCATCGTACTCTGTGTTACCGGAAGCACCGGCACAGGTAAAACGACTCTCGGGCGCAGCTTGCGCAAGCAGGGGCTGCCTGGAATTCCTGCGCGTAGAGTAGCTGTTGTCGACGATGGGGTACTCAGCCACAAGGTGCTGGGCATATGGCACCGGAGGATCAGATTTCCTGCGCAAACCCAGGATGAACTGGCGCCCTTCCAGCCCTATTTGAAACGCAATCATGTTCTCGTGTATGTCAACACCAACCCCGGTCTGCGCCTTTCCCAATGCGACATTCGCCTGCACCTGTTCTGCCCAGAAGACTTGCGCCGTGAGCGACTAATCAACCGGAACGTCGATGGCGAGCAGCGCTATCAGCGATCTTTAGAGGTGAGCGACGCGCTTGATATCCCTGCGGGACAAATCTACTGCCTGAACGTGGCCTAGCATCGTTCCACGGGAGCAAGGCTAGCGATCGGCGAGCAGGCGTCCGAGCAGATCGCTGACCACACTCGCCTCGAAGGGCTTGTCGCAGATGCCGGATACGCCGGCGGCCTGAACGGCCGCGAGCCGGCTGCTGTCGGACTCGCTGGTCACCATGAGGATGGGCACATCCTGCTGCCAGCTGTTCTGGCGGATGTGCTGTACCAGCGCCTGCCC
>JAIERC010000511.1 GCA_019747165.1 Sphingomonas sp.
AGCACGCGCGAACAGCATATCCGCCGCGAAAAGGCGACGTCGAACATCTGCACCAATTCGGGGCTCTGCGCGCTGGCTTTCACGGTCCACATGACCTTGCTGGGGGAAGCGGGGCTGCGCAAGCTGGCGGGTGTCAATCACGCTCTGGCCGTCGCGGCTGCGGATCGTTTGGCAAAGGTGCCGGGCGTCGCCGTCGTCAACAACAGCTTCTTCAACGAATTTACACTGGTGCTGCCAAAGGAAGCGCGCCCGATCGTGCGGACGCTCGCCGATCGCCAGATCCTCGCGGGCGTATCGCTCGGGCGGCTCTACCCAGGCGCTGCCGAACTCGACCACGGCCTAGTCGTCGCCGTGACAGAGACGACGACGATTGACGATATCGAAACCCTCGCAACCGCGCTCGAAGAGGTGCTGGCATGACGATTAACGCAAGCGGCTGGCGCCCGGAAATGGGCGACGCTGGAGATACGGGCCCGGCCACCTTCACCGGCAATAAGGGGCTGATGCTCGAAGAAGCGCTGATCTTTGAGATCGGCTCGACCGAGACGACAGGCGTCGACATTGTCGATGCCGCGCCGGTTGCTAGTCGGCTGGGCGGACTGGCACGAGAACGCTCGATCGGCCTGCCTGGTCTGTCCGAACCCGAAACGGTCCGCCACTACACCCGCCTCAGCCGCCAGAATTACGGGATCGATCTGGGCTTCTTCCCGCTCGGCAGCTGCACGATGAAGCACAATCCGCGGCTCAACGAGAAAATGGCGCGACTGCCCGGTTTCGCCGATATCCATCCGCTGCAGCCGGTCGATACTGTGCAGGGCGCATTGGGCGTCATCAACGAATTGGCGGTCTGGTTGATCAAGCTCACCGGCATGCACGGCGTGGCGATGAGCCCCAAGGCGGGCGCGCATGGCGAGCTGTGCGGTATATTGTGCATCAAAGCGGCGCTTGAAGCGCGCGGGGAGGGGCATCGCAATGTCATCCTCGTGCCTGAATCGGCGCATGGCACCAACCCGGCGACGGCAGCGTTTGCGGGCTATCAGGTAGAGGATATCCCGGCGACCCCCGAAGGCCGCGTCGATACGGCCGCGCTCAAGGCCCGATTGGGGCCGGACGTCGCGGGCGTGATGATCACCAACCCCAATACCTGCGGGCTGTTCGAGCGCGACCTGAAGGAAATTTCGGACGCGGTGCATGCCGTCGGTGGTTACGTCTATTGCGACGGCGCAAACTTCAATGCGATTGTCGGCCGCGTTCGGCCCGGCGACCTCGGCGTCGATGCGATGCACATCAATCTCCACAAGACCTTTTCCACGCCGCATGGCGGCGGCGGACCAGGTTCTGGCCCGGTCGTGCTGTCCGAAGCGCTGTCGCCATTCGGCCCGCTGCCCTTCACCGCTCGCTACGCCGATGGCCATATCGCGCTGATCGAAGAAGAGACGGCGGGCGACGATCACCCGCACACCTTTGGCCGGATGGTGGCGTTCCACGGCCAGATGGGCATGTTCACGCGCGCGCTCAGCTACATCATGAGCCACGGCGCGGATGGCCTACGGCAAGTGGCCGAGGATGCGGTGCTCAACGCCAATTACGTGCTGCGCAGCCTGGAGGATGTGCTTGATGCGCCCTTCGCGGCGAGCGGGCCGTGCATGCACGAGGCATTGTTCAGCGATAATGGCATGGCGGAGGGCTTCACCACGCTTGATATCGCCAAGGGGCTGATCGATGAGGGCTTCCACCCGATGACGGTCTATTTCCCGCTCGTCGTCCACGGTGCGATGCTGGTCGAACCGACCGAGACCGAGAGCAAGGCCGCGCTCGACCAGTTCATCGGCGCCCTGCGATCAGTGGCAGGACGGGCCAAGGCGGGTGACCCCAGCCTGAAAAGCGCCCCTCATTACGCGCCCCGTGCCCGGCTCGACGAAACACTCGCGGCGCGTAAGCCGGTGCTGGTGTGGAAGGATGCGCCGCTCGCCGAGGCCGTGGAATGACATGAGCTGGGCCGCGCTGTTCCAGATCGTCAACACCGCCGCGCTGCTACTGTGGCTGGTGCTGATCCTCGCCCCGCGCCGGTTCGGGACGATTGGCTGGCTGCGGCTGCTGGGGGCAGGCGGGCTGAGTCTGTTCTACGTGGTGCTGATTACCACGGCACTGACCGTCGGGTTCGGCGACCGTGGCGGCCCGGCGCCCGATTTCACGACCATTGCGGGTATCCGCGCCATCTTTGCAACCGATGGTGGCGTGGTCACGGGCTGGACGCACTATCTGGCGTTGGACTTGTTTACGGGCGTGTGGATCGCTGAGGATGCCGACAGGCGCGGGATCGGGCGGATCGCGCAGGGGCCGATCCTGGCGCTGACCTTTCTGGCGGGGCCTGCGGGGTTATTTCTGTATTTGGTCGTCTCACGACTATTGCGTATCCGCCAAAGCGCCTGATTGCCGACCCCGCTCGTTGCGGCGGGGCGGCTTCTTCATCCAAATTGGATATAAGCCCGACGGGAAGGGCCAGTGCGCCCTGTCGCCGCATCCGTAAACGCTGCTGGCCTATATTGATGATGAACCACTAAATTACCGGTGATTTTCGGTTTAACCATCGCCTATTTTGTCGATGAACGCGACAACCGGCGATGATGGACCACAAGCCGGGCTATAATTACTCCAAAATCGATTGGTGGCGACGCGCCAACCCAACGAAACTGTGATGAAATGATTACCGGTCGCGGCGTCGTGATCACCACTTTCGGCAATCTCGATGATTCTAGTGTTCGGAGTAAATAAATGCAGGACATCGGTAAACGTCTGCTGTTTGCAATGAAACAGAGGGGTATTACAAAGCAGTACCTTCTCGCAGATTTAATATCTGTTGATCAAAGTGCGGTTACTCGGTGGATTTCTGGTAGAGGGATGAGTATTGCGCACGCGATTACGATTTGCGAAAAACTCAAACTATCAATGGATTGGTTAATACTCGGTATCGGGGAGATGGATAGAGTTGATGATGATTCAGAGGAAAAAAAATTCTCTAGTATCGAATATCTTTCTGAAGAGGCGAAACATCTTATTATAAAGATAATAAACTATATGACATCAATCGAGCGTATTCATTCAAAAATTGCATTATCGTCAATATAGCGAGATTTATTGTATTTTATGCAATCAAAAATATTCGCTTCCAAAGCGCGTGCCAACAATAAGCAATTAGATATCGCGATCGGAGTGATATCAGCGCGCTACATGGAAATGGAGAATGTTAATGGCGACCTACAGCATCAGGGTGTTGAACAATTCGGGGTTCACCAAGAATTACGTAATTTTCATGGAAGCTCCTATCGTTACGAATAAGGGAGCCAATCCGGAAATTTACACCAATGCCTGGGTAACTTTCAGTGGCGTGCAGCCCGGTGGTGTCGATGTCGTCAATTACACGGACGAGACATCCGCTCTCTGGTCACGCGCGTCAACCGCAGTCGCCCCAGGCACGACGGTTGGTCAATATGGCACTGTCCTGGTCGATACTGCAAAGCAAGACAGTGTGACCTTTATTGGCAGCAACCAGAATACTGGCTTTACCAATCTGTCGCATGGCGGGGCGATGACTGGGTCCTATGAGATCATCGCCAATTCCGATTTCGATGCGTCGGCGGGCTATCTGTTCGGCCTGGCACGTCCCGGCAATATTCCAGGGATACCGTCACCCGTGTCGACGTTTCTTGCCGAACCCAATGGCACGTACAACATCACGCCAGTGGAGAAATTCTACATTGCCGAAGGTGTGTACACGCCAGGATCGATCATCGATGTCTCGACTACGTCGACGGTCAACCTTGGAATCGACTTTACGGGCAAATCGCAGGTCGCCGCAGTGGTGACGCAGGCATCGAACGGCAAGTTTAGCGTCGTCTATTACTGATATGGGGAGCGCCCGGATCATCCTCCGGGCGCTTCTGCTTCGGTGCTGATGGGTCAATCAGAACCAGCGCCGGACCCGCGCCTTATAGGCCAGATAGGCCGCGCCAAATTTCGCCTCGAGATAGCGCTCCTCGCGCGCAATCACTTGCGAATTGATCAGGAACAGCGCCACTGGCCACAACAGCAGCGACGGCATGCTGTGCAGCACAATGGCCAGACCCAGATAGGCAATCGCCATGCCGAGATACATGGGGTTGCGGGTGCGGGCGTAGATGCCGGTATCGATGATTTTGTCCGTCACCGTCGCCGGGTTGGGATTCTCGCCGCGCTGGCGAAATAGGCCGATCGCGATGCCGATCAGGATAAAGCCCGGAAACAGAAAGATCATGCTCAGGCCGCCGGGTACTGGCAGCGAAGGCAAACCCAACAGCCAATCAATGACGGGGCCGAGCAGCAACAGCCCGAGAAAAATGAATGGCGGGGGAAACAGCACGCCCGCCCCACGATCTACCGCTGCCATCAAGCCCCCTATTGCAAAGCCACAGGACAGGTTTAGCGATCAACCCGTCGACAAGCGAGGCATATCATGGCTGATCCCACCCCCTGGATCGTGGCGGAAGACTCTGGTGCGGTGCGCAAGCACGCGCCCGCCACTGAGCGCAACCGCGCAGCGATTGCCGCCGTGCTCGCCGATGTCCTGCCCGTGCAGGGGCTGGTGCTGGAAATCGCGAGCGGTAGCGGCGAGCATATCGGCTATTTCGCACATATGTTGTGCGGGCATGAATGGCAGCCGAGCGACCCCGATGCGACTGCTCGTGCCTCGATCGCCTCCTGGACGACGGGCCTGGCCAATGTGCGTGCGCCGATCGATATCGATGCAGCGGCTCCTCATTGGGCGATCGACCGGGCAGATGCGGTGCTGTGCATCAACATGATCCATATCAGCCCCTGGGCAGCGACGCTGGGGCTGATGGCAGGGGCCGCGCGGCTGCTGCCCCCCGGCGGCCCGCTCATCACCTATGGCCCTTATCGCCGACATGGCGTTGAAACGGCCCCGAGCAACGAGGCATTTGATCAGTCGCTGCGCGCGCGCGATCCGGCATGGGGGCTACGCTCAGTCGAGAGCGTCACCGAAACAGCCGAAGCCCATGGCCTTATCTTTGATCGGCTGATCGAGATGCCGGCCAACAATCTGATGCTCGTCTATCGCAAGGCCTGATCAGGCAATCGCGCGTTCAACTTTCTCGCGCCGCAGCCGGTGTTCGCGCCAGACAATGTAAAGCCCACTCGCGATAATCACCGGCGCACCGATCCAGGTTGACCAATTCGGCACCGCGCTAAAGATCGCCCAGCCATAGACCGTCGCCCAAACCAGGCCGGTATAGTCCATTGGCACCACGACCGAGACCGGCGCTGCATTGAGCGATGCGGTCATGAATAATTGCGCGATGCCGCCCGTCAATCCTACGGCAATCATCAGCAGCCAGGTCTCGATGGGGTGCGGTGTCCAATAGAGCGCAAAGGCAATCGCGGTCGGCGGCACTGATAAGGCGGAAAACCAGAAGACGATCGTCGGCGCGCTTTCGGTCTTGCTGATTTGCCGCAACAGGATCGAGACACTGGCGCTGAGCAGCGCCCCCATCAACCCAGTGAACACGCCAATGCCCGCCATTTGCCCGGTGCCCGGCTGGGCAACGATGATCACGCCCAGAAACCCGACCGTCACTGCGCCCCAGCGGTGCCAGCCGGTCGGCTCTTTCAGGATGACGGCGCCCAGCACCGTTGCGAAGATCGGCAGCGTAAACTGCAAGGTCGTCGCTTCCGCCAGCGGCAGGAACAGGATCGTCGAAAAGACGAAGCACATGCTGACAAGGCCCAGCGCCGCGCGGGAAAGATGCGCGCCAATGCGGTTGGTCCGAAGCGATCCAAGCCCAGCCCCGAAGCCGATCCAGACCAGCACGATCGGTAGCGCAAAGGTCTGGCGGAAAAACATCAGCTCGGCGAGGTGTGCGCCGTTCCCTTCCGCCAATTTGATCAGCACGTTCATCACCGAAAAGGTGGCGACTGACCCCAGGCGCAGCGCAACGCCGTAAAGGATGCGGTCGCGGCTGATAACGGGCTGGGTCATGCGCATTCTCTTGTTCGTCCGGGCGCTTGTGATCAAGTCCTACGTGACGAGGGGGAATTCCCGCGCTATCCGCGTCCGCATGATCAAGCACGCACTCTCCGTCACCCGCGACGCCAATTTCGCCGAATGGTATCAAACCGTCATCACCGAGGCTGACCTTGCCGAGGAAAGCGGCGTGCGCGGCTGCATGGTCATCCGGCCATGGGGCTATGGTATTTGGGAGCGCATCCAGCGGCTGCTTGATGATCAGATCAAGGCGACGGGGCATGAAAACTGCTATTTCCCGTTGTTCATCCCGCTCTCCTATTTCGAAAAAGAGGCCGAGCATGTTGAGGGCTTTGCCAAGGAGATGGCGGTCGTCACGCATCACCGGCTGGTGAGCGATGGCAAGGGCGGGCTGATGCCCGATCCGACGGCAAAGCTGGAAGAGCCGCTGGTCGTGCGGCCAACATCCGAAACGGTGATCGGTACCGCCTTTGCGCGCTGGGTCCAGTCGTGGCGCGACTTGCCGGTGCTGATCAATCAATGGGCAAACGTTGTCCGCTGGGAAATGCGCACGCGGATGTTCCTGCGTACCACTGAATTCCTCTGGCAGGAAGGCCATACCGCGCACGCGACCGAAGCGGAGGCGCGCGAAGAAACGTTGAAGATGCTGGAAGTCTATCGCGCCTTTGCTGAGGACTGTGTTGCGCTGCCCGTAGTGGCAGGCGAAAAGCCCGAAAATGAGCGGTTTCCGGGTGCCGTTGCGACGTATTCGATTGAGGCGATGATGCAGGATGGCAAGGCGCTGCAGGCCGGCACCAGCCATTTCCTGGGTACAAACTTCGCGAGCGCGCAGAATATCCGCTTCCAAAATGCCGACGGGCAGCTTGAACTGGCGCAAACCACGAGCTGGGGGATGTCGACGCGGATGATCGGCGGGCTGATCATGGTGCACGGCGATGATGACGGGCTGCGCGTGCCGCCGCGCGTCGCCCCGTGGCAAATCGTGATCGTGCCGATGCTGCGCGACCAGCCCGAGGACGCCGCGATCGTTGCGTATTGCAAGGATCTGCAGGCCGAGCTCGCCAAGCTCTATGCGTTCGGTGAGCCCGTCCGCGCGCTGCTCGACCAGCGCCCGGCCAAGGCCGCGACCAAGCGCTGGGGCTGGATCAAGAAAGGCGCACCGATCGTTATTGAGGTGGGCGGGCGCGATGTCGCGGGCGGAAATGTCAGCGTGATCCGCCGCGACCGGCTTTACCGCGAAGACGGCAAGCTCGACAGCGCGGTGGTCGCGAAGACGGATTTCGTCGGTGATGCAGTCGCGACGCTCGCTGAAATCCAAACGGCCCTGTTTGCCGAAGCCAAGGCGCGGCTCGATGCCAATATCGTTCGCGATGTGGACGATTTCGCCGGGCTAGAGCGTGCCTTTGCCGATACGGTAAAAAATCCCGGCTTTGTCGAAGTGCAATGGGCAAAGCCGACGGGCGCGGCACTTGACCAGGTGGTCGAGCGGCTAAAGGCATTGAAACTGACGCTGCGCAACGTGCCGATGACCGCGCTGCCGGCTGATGGCGCGTGCATCTTTACCGGGGCGCCAGCGGTTGAGCGGG
>JAIERC010000151.1 GCA_019747165.1 Sphingomonas sp.
TTTCGGCCGTGACCTTGGCCGCATAATGATCGCCGTCACCGGCCAGATCGGTTATCTCCACCTGCGCATCGGGGATGGCGCTGCGGATCAGGCGCTCAATTTCAGCCGCGGGCATCGCCATGATTATGCTGCGTCGCTCAATTGCTGACGCGCAACGAAGGTCTGCAGTTTCAGCTGCGCGCGCACGGCATCCTCGCTGGTCTCCACGCCAGCCGCGATCAGGTCGCCGAAGACCTTGCGGACAACGTCCTCATCGCCGACTTCCTCAAAATCAGCCTGCACGACCGACTTGCCATAAGCATCGGCCTCTTCCGGGGTCAGCTTCATCAGTTCGGCCGCCCAATGACCGACAAGCTTGTTGCGGCGGGCAATCACGCGAAAAGCCATTTCCTCGCCAAGCGCAAAATTGGCTTCTGCCGCGCGTTCCCGGTCGTCGAAGGTCGTCATAAAGGGATTTTCCCTGTAAAAATCACTGTGGGCCTCAAATAGGGAAGCCACCCGGCTAACGCAACGTTTGGCTATGCACCAATTCGCACGACAAGCTTCCCGATTGCCCCGCGCGCCGCCATTTTTGCAATCGCCTTGCCGCCGTCTTCGAACGCGAAAACTTCGGTGACAAGCGGATTGATCGCTCCTTCTTTCCACAAACGGAACAGCCGTTCGACGTGATCCTGGTTGGCCTTGGGATCGCGCGCCGCAAAGGCGCCCCAAAACACGCCGCACACGTCGCAGCTCTTGAGCAGCGTCAAGTTAAGCGGCAGCTTCGGGATGCCGGCTGGAAAGCCGACGACCAGATAGCGCCCCTCCCAGGCGATCGAGCGCAGCGCCGGTTCGGCATAATCACCGCCAACCGGATCATAGATCACATCGGCGCCATTCGGCCCGAGCGCTGCCTTGAACATTTCCGCCAGCGCCTTTGACTGGTCCTTGTCGAACGGCGCGCGGCCATAAACAATCGTGCCGTCTGCGCCAGCCTTGCGGCATGCCTCGGCCTTTTCCTCGCTCGATACCGCGGCGATTACGCGCGCGCCAAATGCCTTGCCGAGTTCAACCGCCGCCAGGCCAACGCCGCCTGCCGCCCCCAGCACCAGCAACGTCTGCCCCTCTGCCAGGTGTCCGCGATCGAGCAGGGCGTGGATGGTCGTTGCATAGGTCAGCAACAATGCCGACCCTTCCTCAAAACTGCGCCCCTCCGGCAGGCGAAACAGGCGGGCAGCGTCAACGGCGATCTTTTCGACGAGTCCGCCATTACCGACGGTGGCGACAACCCGGTCGCCCGGCACCCAATCGGCAACGCCCTCGCCCACGCTCTCGACGACGCCGGCGATCTCCCCGCCGGGGGCGAATGGTCGTTGCGGTTTGAACTGATATTTGTCCTCGATGATCAGCACATCGGGATAGTTGATAGAACAGGCTTTAACCGCGACGATCACCTGCCCCTTACCCGCGACGGGGTCCGGCATCGTCTCAAGGGTTAGCGTTTCCGGTCCGCCCGGTGCCGTCGACAGCAAAGCCCGCATATATCATCTCCCGCAGATCGGACGACGGCGCTGTGTCGCCGTCACTCCTGTTCGATTATGCGGTTGCCTTGCCAGCCAGCGGGCGGCTGCGTCCAGTGGCT
Source organism: Sphingomonas sp. (assembly GCA_019747165.1). Taxonomy (GTDB): domain Bacteria; phylum Pseudomonadota; class Alphaproteobacteria; order Sphingomonadales; family Sphingomonadaceae; genus Sphingomonas. The sequence goes on from JAIERC010000151.1 coordinate 1,622, forward strand.
ATTTGCCGGTCGCCCGCCTTTGGGCGCGCTTTATTCAGCAGCCGCTGGAAAGGTGGGCAGTTTGGCGATGTCGCGTGGATCGTGCTGGATGATGACAAGCGCCTTGGTATTGGCGGCGAGCTTGTTGAACCGATCACTCGATGCCAGTGTCTGGCTCCGGCTAAAGTTAAAGCCTGGCACGCCGTTCAGCGCCTGATTTTCGCGAAAATGGAACTGATCACCTGACAACAGCACCAAACCTGTTTTTGGCATTTTGACCAGCAGGGCATGGTGGCCGGGCGTGTGGCCGGGCAGGTCAATCATCGTCACGCTACCGTCGCCAAAAACGTCCTTGTCACCCACAACCGCTTCCGACGTCCCACCGCCGCCAAACCAGCGCTTGAGCGGCGTTGGATCGGCACCGTTTAGTGGCGGGCTAGCAGACAACGACTCATGATCCCCCTTGCCAATCAGCAATTTTGCCTGCGGAAACGCTCCAGCCTGGCCGGTATGATCAAAATGATAATGGCTGATCCCAATAATGGAAATCGCCTCCGGCTTGACGTTTATCTTCGCTAGCTGCTCAACAATGGTGGTCGAAAGGGTCGCCGAAAGCGGTGCTGTGTCGCTGACGGGCACCCCCTTAAGCGCGGCCGATAGGCCAGTGTCCCACAGCATGTACGTATTGCCGTGCTTGATCAGATAGCAGCTTGACGCGAGGCGCATCTTCTTGCCGGTAAAGGCGCGGGTGTCGCTGAAAACGTTGAGATCGTTGACCTGCGCGGCGCCGCAATCAAGCCGCCAAAGCTTCATTTCCAGCGGCGTCTGGCCGCTGGCCGCATAAGCGAAAACGCCACTGAGCACGGTGCCCGCGATCAATAAATACAGCGCTCTTTTCATGCGAAGTCCCCCCACGAAACCCGGCCAGTGTTTTGCTATCGCTATTTCTGCTGGCCTCTAGGGTCCCTTAGGCATTTCCGCGATGCCATGAAAGTCCCGCGTGATGCCGCTTGGACGAATTCGGGATCATCGTGGCACAATTTTCCGCGACGCGAGCAGGGTCAGCAATATTCGGTCTGCCCGCGCCTTTCTTTGGGGCTCAAATAGCTGGCTTTGTGGATCACAGGCGGCGCTGCACCATCGCGGAGCGACTGGAGCACGGTGCCAAAATCATGCGCGCACCGAAAACCAAGCTGTTGTTCAGCCAAGCGCGAATCATAGACGCGATCAATGCTGGCGGGGAGCACCCAGCGCCGGGCAGCGTAAAGGGCAGGCGCATCGGGGAAATAGCGCGAGATGACGGCGACAGCATCCGCCTTCAGCGCCTGGGCATCCGACGGCACAAAGGGCGTCGGCGCTGACAGGATGAACGTGCCAAAGCCAATTTCAGGGGCGCGGTCGAGCGCGGCAAGGTGCGCTGCTGCAGCATCTTCCACGGTCAACCGGCGATTAAGCAGCTCATTCGCCTTCAAATTTTCGCCAGCCGGTTCGGCGTGCGTATCATCATCTTCGGGGAAGAACCGCCCAGTCCGCAAGACCATGCACGCAAGCCCGCGTTCCTGGTGGAACAGCCGACAGAGATGCTCGGCGGCGAGTTTGGTGACGCCATAGATGTTGCGCGGCTCTAACGGTGCCATTGTCTCGTCGATCCAAACCGCGCGGTCCCCCTCTCCGCGGCGGATCGCATCAGAGATCATCAGCGAGGTGGTTGAGGTGAAGACGAACCGGTCATGCCCGGCGGCCACCGCCGCTTCGAGCAGGTTGAGCGTCCCGGTGACGTTGACATCGACAAAGGCTTGCGTCGGATAGCGGACAATATCCGGTTTATGCAGTGCGCCCGAATGGATGACTGCCTCGATCCCGCGTTCTGCAAAAAACCGGTCGATCAGCGCCCGATCAGACACGGTACCGATTACATCGGTGTCGATCCCAGGTGCCACGTCCAGACCGACAACCTCATGTCCGGCCAATCGCAGCCGGGGTGCCAGAAACCGGCCCAGCCACCCCGATGATCCCGTGAGCAAAACCCGCATGCGCTTCCCCGATATGGTTACGCGATGTAATGCGCCGTCGTCTTGGCCCGCACCTCGTCTGCCGTCACGCCAGGCGCAATCTCGACCAGCTCAAACGGGCTGCCATGATCGGGCCGGTGGAATACCGCCAGATCGGTGATGATCATATCGATCACATTCTTGCCGGTGAGTGGCAGCGTGCAGGCCGGGATGAATTTCGGGTCGCCGTTCTTCGACGTATGCTCCATCACCACCACGATGCGCTTGACGCCTGCGACCAAGTCCATCGCGCCACCCATCCCTTTGATGAGCTTGCCGGGGATCATCCAATTGGCAATGTCGCCACCTTCGCTGACTTCCATCGCACCCAGCACCGTCAGGTCGATATGCCCGCCACGGATCATCGCGAAGCTGTCCGCGCTGCTGAAATAGACCGAAGACGGCAATTCACTGATCGTCTGCTTGCCGGCATTGATGAGATCTGGATCGACTTGGTCCGGGTACGGAAACGGTCCGATGCCGAGCATGCCGTTCTCGCTCTGCAGCGTAACGTCCATCCCTTTGGGAATATGGTTCGCGACCAATGTCGGGATGCCGATGCCCAGGTTCACGTAAAACCCGTCCTGCAATTCTTTTGCCGCGCGTGCGGCCATGTCGTCACGAGTCCAGGACATTATGCCGCCTCCCGCTCGCGCGTTGTCACGAATTCGATCTTCTTGTCATACGGCGCGCCCTGGATCAGCCGGTTCACATAGATGCCCGCCAAATGAACCTGATCAGGATCGAGGCTCCCGACCGGCACAATTTCCTCAACCTCAGCGATACAAACCTTGCCCGCCGTCGCCATTGGCTGGTTGAAATTGCGTGCGGTCTTGCGGAAAATCAGGTTGCCGGCCTCATCGGCCTTCCATCCCTTGATGATCGACAGATCGGCAACGATGCCGCGCTCCAGAATATAGTCCTGACCGTCAAATTCCATCACCGGCTTGCCCTCGGCCACCAGCGTACCGACGCCCGTCTTGGTGTAAAAGCCCGGAATGCCCGCGCCCCCTGCCCGGCAGCGCTCGGCGAGCGTCCCTTGTGGGCAAAATTCCACCTCGAGCTCGCCGCTCAGATATTGCCGCTCGAACTCCTTGTTCTCGCCGACGTAAGAACTGATCATCTTCTTCACCTGCCGGGTGCGCAGCAGCTTGCCCAACCCTTCGCCATCGATGCCAGCATTGTTGCTGGCGATCGTCAGGTCCTTGGTGCCCGCATCGCGAATCGCATCGATCAGCCGTTCAGGAATGCCGCACAGGCCAAACCCCCCCGCGCAGATGGTCATCCCGTCGAAAAGCACTCCTTCAAGCGCGGCAGCGGCATTGGGGTAGAGCTTTTTCATGACCAGTGTCTCCGTTTTCATCGCGATAGTCCCCTCCACCACTAACGGTCAATTCATCGTCTGGGACGAGCGGTGGACATCACTGTAGTTGCGAGTCATAGTCGTAGCAGTAACGATTCTACGATGGGGGGCATTCGCGATGAAAAATCCTATAAAATTGGCTGTATTTGTGGCAGCCACTGTGGGATTGAGCGGGTGCGCGTATGTCAAAAAAGGCATAGACCGCGAACTGCGCTATCCCGGCGGCTTGGCTGGTAGCGTTTACGACAAATATTATGTTTTTGAAGCGAATGCTTCAAAAGAATTACAATTGCTACGTGCCGCATTCTCGGTTTCAACATTGGCCAGTGCAGCAACGGCCACAGTCCGGGAGGATTCGGAAGCCCAAACCGTTGTACGCAACCTTCAGGAGGCGGTAAAGGAAATCAACTACCAAGCTGGCATGCTTTACGAGAAAGACGCTTCAAATCCGCCAAAATTGGTGCCTTGTACAAATGGGTTCACGGGGCCATGTTATCCAAGTTTGTTTGAAGAGGGCGTTCCTGACCTGGAACGCTCTGTCTTCAATCTTGCTTTTTCGGCACTGCCTAAGGCGGCGGCTGTTCGACTCTTTCAGGAAGTCGCCGCCACAAATCTGATCGGTTCGATCAGGGCAGCGCTCAAACTTGCACTGGCCTCTCTTGATTCCGCCCATCGCGCAGCGGCAACTCATCGTTCTATCGTAGAAATTATGGCACAGATTGTCGTCGCGAACGATGCGACCAAATTAAAGGAGGTAAAGACAGTTCAAGAAGCGCTCTGCATCCTTGGTTATAAAGAGCCAGCTGGCATAGGCTGCACAGTATCAGATTCTAATATTACGGCAGTAAAGCGTGAAAAGCGCAATCAATCTACTGAATATCGAAAAGCACTGGCGGCGGTAACCGTACTACCCAAGCATTTTGAACCAGTTTTCTCGATCATTCGATCGGAATGTTTGAAATTACGGGTCAGCAGCAAGGCGGACATTACAAGCGCGTGCGAAGGCCTGAAATTCGAACCCTTGATCAGGCCAGGCGTCATCCCGAAATAGCTTCTTTTCGCTGGCCAATCACAAGGTTGATCGATCAGCTTGGCCTAGCCAACGGCACCGAACAGCAATCCCACCCCTGCAGTGATCGCCATCGCCAGTGCCCCCCAGAATGTCACCCGAACGGTCGCGCGCAGCACCGGCGCGCCCCCGGCGCGCGCGCCAACCACACCCAACACTGCGAGGAAAAGAATCGACCCCACCGCGATTCCCCAGACCAACAACGATTGTGGCAATACCAGCACCAACAGCAGCGGAAACACCGCGCCGACGACAAAACTCGCCGCCGACGCCAGTGCCGCTTGGATGGGTTTCGCCTCCAGATGGGCGCTCAGCCCCAGTTCGTCGCGCAGATGCGCCTTGAGCGGATCACGCGCCGTAAATTGCCCTACAACCTCCGACGCGAGTTTGCGGTCGAGCCCGCGCGCCATATAGATGCGCGTCAGCTCCTCCAGTTCCGATTCCGGGTCCTCGACCAGCTCGCGCTCTTCCTTTGAGCGGTCCGCCTTTTCGGTATCGGCCTGCGAACTGACCGAGACATATTCCCCCGCCGCCATCGACATCGCCCCCGCGACCAAAGCCGCGACACCCGTCACCACAATCGCCGATGGCCCCTGCGCCGCCGCCGCCACACCGATGATCAGGCTGGCGGTCGACACGATGCCGTCATTCGCCCCCAGCACCGACGCGCGCAACCAGCCGATTCGCGCGACAAGATGCGATTCCCTATGGGATCGGGGCATAATCCATCCTTCAATAGGCCAGTTTCAGACCGGGTCGGGCCCAAGGTATCGCAATCAGCTGACCGGTGCCTGACAGCGTAACGAACGCGGTTTTCCGATCCGCCCCGCCCCAACAGATGTTGGTGGTGAACGGGTCAGGGGTGGATACGAACTCCACCAGTTCCCCGGCCGGCGAGATTACTGAAATGCCGCTCTCGCCAATTGTGGCAACGCAGATGTTGCCGCAGTCTTCGACGCCGAGTGAGTCGAAGAATTTGTATCCCGCTGGTCGGTAAAGCGGGATCCCCGCTCCGCCTAGGCCACCCGTCTGATCAACTTTGCCCGGCGCGGTGATACGAAATGCCATCAGCCGACAGGTAAAGGTTTCGGCCGCGTAAAGCGTGGTTCCATCGGGCGAGAGGCCAATGCCATTCGGGTTCTCGCTCGGGAAAATCACTTCCTCCAGATGCGACCCATCGGCCTTGGCATAGAAAATCCCCGTAATGTCACGCTCACGCGGGCGGTTCTTGCCATGGTCTGTGAACCAAAAGCCGCCATGCGTGTCGAACACGATGTCGTTCGGTCCGCGCAGCACGCATCCGAAATCGCCATCCTTGTAGAGAACCTCCACCGCACCCGTATCGATATCGATCCGCTCGATCCGCCCGCCCGAATAATCATCGGCCTGGCCGTGTGGGATGAGCAAGCCGCTTGGATGATTGATATAGTTGAAGCCGCCATTGTTGCAGCAATACAGCTTGCCATCCGGCCCCAACGCCAGCCCGTTCGGCCCGCCACCGGGTGTCGCCACCGTCGTGCGGGTGCCATCCGGGAAACAGCGCGTGATCC
>JAIERC010000154.1 GCA_019747165.1 Sphingomonas sp.
TCTGTCCGCTTACAAGGACATCATGAGCATGCCGGTTTAATCGATGAGCAACCAACTCACCCCCGCCACGCCCGTTCTGCCGGAGCGTTTTGCCAACCCGATCCGCCAGATCGGATCGATTCTGCAGCAGCCAGCCGTGCGGCGCAGCTTGCCGATGATCATGCTGGTTAGCCTGGTCGCGGCCGCAGCGCTTGCCTGGATGACGCTGGCAACCCCGCAGCAGAAGACATTGTTTTCTGGCCTGCCCGACAGCGACAAGGCGGCAGTGACGGCGGCGCTGCAACAGGCCAATATCACGGCTCGCATCGATGAAGGCAGCGGCGCGCTGACCGTTAATGAGGATGATTATTCGCGGGCCCGTATCTTGCTCGCCGGCCAGGGCCTGCCCAAGGCGGCGCCAGGCGGTTACCAGATTCTGGACAATCTGCCGATGGGCGTGTCGCGCGCGGTAGAAGGCGAGCGGCTGCGCCAGGCGCGCGAGACCGAACTTGCCCGATCGATCCAGGAAATCGATGCAGTGGCGGAAGCCCGCGTGCATCTGGCCATGCCGGAGACAAGCGTGTTCGTGCGCGATAATGCCGCACCATCCGCCTCGGTCATCCTGAAGCTGCAGCCCGGTCGCAGCCTTTCAGAAGCGCAGGTCAGCTCAATCATCAATCTGGTTGCTTCGTCCGTGCCCGGCATGAAGACCGATGCGGTTACCGTTGTTGATCAGATGGGCGCGCTGCTCACGCATGTGAAGGGTCAGGATTCAACCACGTTGGCCGGCGATGCGCGGATCGATTTTCAACGCCGGATTGAGGACAAATATCGCGCCCAATTGCTGCAATTGCTGACGCCGCTTTTTGGTCCGGGCAATTTCTCGGCCGAAATCCAGGCCGACGTCGATCTCGACGAGACCCAGGCGACGCGTGAAAGCTATGACAAGCAGGGAGCGCTGCGCGCTGAACAGGGCAATTGGACTGGCGTCGGCGCTGCTGGTGCAGATCAAGCGCCAGGCGGGATCCCCGGCGCGCTGTCGAACTCCGCAACCCCGGCATCGACCGTCACTGCCGCCAGCAAAACGCCGGCCGCAGCCGCACCCCCTGCCGCTGGCGCGACGCCAACGCCACCACCAGCGACCGATAACCCGGCAAAACAGGCCGAAAATTACGCCCGCGCTTATGATCTGGGCAAGGAAATCTCGGTCACCCGCGCTATGCCGGGTACAGTCAAGCGGCTGTCGGTCGCTGTGTTGCTGCGCGATCCCGAAGGGAGCAAGCCGCGCAGCCCGGTTGAGATTCAGCAGATTACGGCGCTGGTTCGGGCGGCGGTTGGCTATGATGCTGCGCGCAATGATCAGGTCACCGTGATCGCCCGCAAATTTGCGCCATCAGTGACGCTTGATCAAAAGGCTGCCTGGTATGATGCCGCCTGGCTGCCGATCGTTGCCCGCAATGTAACGGCAATTCTGATCGCGGTGATGGTGCTGCTGCTGGGTATCCGTCCGCTTGCCAAGGCTGTTTTGAAAAAGCGCGATGAGGCGCCGGCACCGTCGCGCAACGCAGTTGGTGTGGCGCTATCGGGGGGACAAATGGCAGGTCTAGCAGGGCCACAGATGCAGGATGGCGTCCCCATCCCGGTGAGCATCGAGATGATTGATAATGCGCGGAACTTTGACGATCGCATCGGCATTGTCCGCGGCTTTACCCGGGACAATCCCTCCCGCGCGGCACTTGCCGTGCGTGACATGATCAAGGCGGACGCAAGCTGATGGAACAGCCGATCAAGAGCTATACCGGCGTCGAACGGGCGGCCGTGTTGATGATGCTGGTCGGCGACGACGAAGCTGCAGCGATCCTGCAAAAGCTGGATCCCGAAGAAGTGCGCCAGCTTGGCAAGGCGATGTTCGCGGTTGCCGATGTCAGCGAGATTGAGGTTGAAACCGTGCTCGACGATTTCGTCGGCAAGGCGCGCGCGCGCACCGGGGTTGGCTTTGATCCGCGCCCGCGCATCGAATCGATGATGAACCGTGCGCTTGGCCAGGAAAAGGCTGACAGTGTGCTGGCCCGGATCACCCCGCCCGCCGATGCGTGCCAGATTGACCTGCTCGACTGGCTCGACGCGAGCGAGATTGCCGGGTTGATCGAAAAGGAACATCCGCAAATCGCGGCGGTGCTGATCGCCAATCTCGATCCCGCGGTCGGCGCGCAAGTGCTCGAACTGCTGCCCGATGGGGTGCAGCCCGATGTGCTTCACCGCATTGCCCGGCTGGGCCCGATCACGCCCGAAGCGGTCGAGACATTGAAAACCATGTTGTCCGGCCGGATCATGGCGAGCCAGCAATCAAATGGCGTGCTGCTTGGCGGCACCCGCGAGGCCGCGAAGATCATGTCGAGCGCGCGCAAGACAACAGAAGCGCGCGTGATGCCGAAATTGTTCAAGATCGATCGCGAAACCGCCAAGGCGATCGAGGAGGCCATGTTCGTCTTCGACAATCTGCTCGAACTGGACGACAAGAATCTCGGCACCCTCATCCGCAATGTCGATGGCGATATTCTGGTGCGCGCGCTCAAGGGAGTCGACGAATCGATGCGCGGTCGTTTCCTGGCCTGCATGTCGAGCCGTGCCGCAGACGGTATACGCGACGAACTCGAATCGCGCGGGCCGATGCGCTTGTCCGAGGTGCTCGAGGCGCAGAAATCGATGATTCAGATCGCGCGTACTTTGGCCAAGGAAGGCACGATCATGATGGGCGGAGGCGACGACGATTATGTCTAATTTTGCCGCCGGATTTTCAGCGCGTCACGATGCCGCTGCCCAGGCGTTGCACCGTGCCATTGATGACGAACCACAGGGATTCACTCCGGCGGATCTGAAGGCGCGGGCGGTTGGCCGGGGGCGCCCCAAATCCTTTGCACCGCAGGAATCAAGCCCAAAGAGCTTCAGCCCTGCCGATCCCGCGAATGACCCAACCCAGGGCTGGGACCCGCTCAATCCGCAGACCGAGCCGACCGGCTTTGTCGATCCGATTGAGACGGCCCGCGCGAATGGCTTTGCCGAGGGCGTGGCGCATGGTCGCGATCTGGAACGCCAGGCGCACGAACGCGATGTGGCCTTGCTGCAGGCGCTGGCGCATGCGCTCAAGACCAGCGATCGGTTCGATCGCGATCAGCTTGCCCGCCACTTGCGCGAATCAGTGTTGGCGCTGCTGACAAAGCTAGTTGGAGAGGTTGGCATTTCTGCCGATCTGCTTGCGCGTCGTGTGACCGCAGCCGCTGACATGCTGGCCGATAGTGCTGAATCGGCAACGCTGCGGGTTCATCCTGACGATACGGCGTTACTCGCTGACAAATTGCCCGCGACGATCATGCTGGTGGGTGATGCGGCCATTGATCGCGGCAGCTTCCTGCTCGAATCGGCATCGACCATTGTTGAGGACGGGCCTGAATTATGGCTCGAACAGCTTACCCAAGCGATTGATCGCGTCGCCGTGCCTTCATGCTGAACCGTTTTACCGCTGACTATCTTGATGGGGTCGCTGCCGTTGATTTCGCGCCGCGGCCGCGCGTTTCGGGGCGGCTTGCCTCGTTTGATGGGTTGTTGATGGAGGCGACCGGCTTGTCGCTGCCGGTCGGTACGATTTGTTCGATTGGCACGGGCAAGGGCCGGGTGGAAGGCGAAGTGATCGGCTTTCGCGGCGGTCGCACCTTGCTGATGAATTTGGGCGGCCCCGCGCCATTGTTGCCGCAAGCCCCGGTTCGCCCGCTTGGCGCACCCGGCGAAGCGGAGGTGGGGGCCGCCTTGCTTGGCCGTGTGGTTGATGGCGCGGGCAAGCCAATCGATGGGCTCGGCCCAATCCGGGGCGCAGGCCATTGGCCGATTGCCGGCAAGCTGCAAAACCCGCTTGATCGGGGGCGGGTGCTGAAGCCGATGGATGTTGGCGTCCGCGCGATCAATGGCTTGCTCACGATCGGTCAGGGCCAGCGGATTGGCATCATGGCGGGTTCAGGCGTCGGGAAATCAGTGCTGCTTGGCATGATCGTGCGCGCCGCTGCCGCCGATGTGATCGTGATCGGCCTGATCGGCGAGCGCAGCCGCGAGGTTGCTGATTTTCTGGAGACCAAGGTGGCTGGCGAGGCGCGACAGCGCGCGGTGATTGTCGCGGTGCCGGCCAATCATTCGCCGGTGTTACGCATTCGCGGCGCGCTGCGGGCGACAGCGATTGCCGAGGCGTTTCGCGCCGAGGGCAAGAATGTGCTGCTGATCATGGATTCGCTGACGCGAGTCGCGCATGCCGGGCGCGAGATTGGCCTGGCGCTTGGCGAACCAGCCAGCGCCCGCGGCTATCCGCCTTCGGCGATCGCGATGCTGCCCAATTTGATCGAGCGGGCCGGGACCTGCGTTGCGTCGGGCGGGTCGATCACCGCTATCTATACCGTGCTGGCTGACGGTGATGACGGCAATGATCCGGTCGTCGATAGTGCGCGGTCGATCCTGGACGGGCATATCGTGCTGTCGCGCCAGCTCGCCGAGCGCGGCATCTATCCCGCCATCGATATCGGCCCCTCGGTCAGCCGGGTGATGACCGATATCACCACTAAGCCACACCAGCGTGCCGCCCGCGTGCTGCGCGGGCATCTGGCGACTTATGAAGAAAACCGCGACCTTGTGCTGATGGGCGCTTATCGCGCCGGTGCCGACGCCGCGATTGATCAGGCCATCGCCAGCCACGGCGCAATCACTGAATATATTCGCCAGGGTTCAGATGAAATCGTCTCGCTTGATGATGCTGTGGTCGAGCTGACTGGCGTATTCGGCGATGGCTAAGCGCGGGGTTTCGCTGGATCGGATTTTGCGGGTACGGACGCTCCAACTGGGGTTGGTGCGCGCGGCTGAGGTCCAAGCAGAGGAAAAACTCGCCAGCGAAGAGGCGTTGCGTCAACGTATTGCCCAGCTCGTCGAAAACGTCGCGCCCCAGCAAAGCGCGGACGAAGCCTTTTCCTTCATCGCCGCCGCACATTTCCGTGAGCGCTTGCACCAATCCGCGGCCGCAGCCGATTCGCGGTTGCAGATGGCGAGCCGCAATCTGGAACGCGCCAGTGAGGCAACCCGCGAAGCCCGACGCGATCAATCAGCAGTCGAAAAGCTGATCGCGCGGGATGATCAGGCTGCGGTGCTCAAGGCGATGCGGGCGCTCGAGGAAGCGCCAGCGATGCGCAAAAATCGGCACGATCCTTGCTGATCACCTGATGGGCGATTGCGCCCTTTGGGTTTTTGCATGTTTGAACTGTCGCCGACCCCCGCCATTGCCAGCCTGTTTTCGCCGTTAGCGGCCCCGTCTTCGGGCGCGTCGGGCGATTTCGCGCAGGCGCTGGCGGCATTGGTCACCCAGCGCGATACTGATCCGTCTGTCACCCCGACGGCAACGGCGACGCCGGTTGCGTCGCTGTTGCCGAAAGAGGTACCGACGGGGTTGCCGATTGGGCGGCAAACGCTTGCCGATATCGGCAAGACGCTGCCAGCGTCGTCGCCGGTTGCCGATCCGTCATCACAGGGTGTCCTAACGCCGCTGGTCGCGCCTTTCGACCCCGCACTGACCGCTGCCGGTAGTGATTCCGCGCCGCCGACGGATGGCGATCTCCCGGCGCCACCAGCGCGCACCGCTCCCCAGCCTAAAGCGGCCCGCTTCACCGCGCGTTCGGAGACGTTGCCGATCGAGCAACAGATCGTAAATTCGGCATCTGCTGCAGGCGAAACTTCGCGCACCAAGCGCAGTGCAGCCGATCAGACAAAAGACACGCCGGTCGATGAGCGCGTCGCCGCGCCGTCATTGGTGCTGTCCGCGCCCTCGCCAACGCCGCTCCATTTGCCTGCTGCTTCGGTGATCGTGTCTGAACGCCAACCGACGATCCTGGCCGCATCGTCCGGTGCCACGCCTGCCCGATCGGTGGTCCTCGCCAGAATTCCAACCGCTGGGGACGATCAAGTCGATCCAGTGACCGAAGTACAAGCCGATCAGCATATCGCCACCTCGTTGCCAATCTTCGCCGCCCCGTTGCCAGCACCGCTGCAGGTGGCGGTTGCTTCGGCGATTACGCCTGATCCAGAATCGACGATCCTGGCCAAAGCGCCTGATGCGTCGCCCGTCCGGTCGTCCGTGGCGGTCGCGCCTCGGGATATCGCGGCTAAACCCGAACCATTCGTGTCGCAATTGGCAGCTAGCAGCCGAGCGCCGTCGCTGGTTGAGGCGGGTGCAGCCCGTCTAACCGCCGCGCCATCATTTGAGCTGCTCTCCGCCCCGACGCTGCCTTCCAGCGTGACCACCAATGGTCAGCGCGCGTCGGCATTGGCCGCGTCCAGTCAGCCGATTTCAGTCCAGCCCGTCGTTCAACCGGAACCAACGGCGCGGCTGCTCCCGCCTTCGCCGGCGCCGCTGCCAACGCCCTTGATTGGATTGGTTGTGCCAGCGGCGCGCGCCTTTGCAGCGGGCATCGCGGCAGCATCGGTCCGCCCGCTAAGGGCAAGGAGCGATGATGGCGCTCCGGCCCCCTTGAGCGCGCCTGCTCCTGCTGCCGTGTTTGAGGCAGTCAACGCAGCGCAGAGCGACCCTCAAAGCACGCCCATCGATATGCGCCGCGAGGATTGGGCGCGGGCGCTGATCGACCGTATTGATGCCAGCCAGGATGTCGCCAATGCCCGCGATACGCGGATCCGGCTGGTGCCCGATGCGCTCGGCAAGATTGATGTCGCGCTGCACCGGCAGGGCGATACGCTTCACGTTCATTTCACCGCCGATGTACCGGCAACCCGCGCTTTGCTGGTTGAAGCGCAGCCTAGCCTGGCCGCGCTTGCTGATGCGCGTGGGCTGCGGTTGGGCGATGCCAGCGTCGATGGCGGCGGGCTGGCAACCAGTCAGGGTCAGCAACAGGGCCAGGGTGCCGATCAGCGCCGCCCCCAGCCCGTGCCCGGGGCTCCGCCAAGCGCCACCCGTACCAATAGCGCCGATGCGTTGGCGGCTTCCGATCACCGTCTTGCTTAAACCGAAGGGGAAACATCATGGCCAAATCTGAAGACAAGGACGTCGACGCAGCACCCAAGAAAAAGGGTGGCGCAAAAAAGTGGATTATCATCCTGGTGGTATTGCTGGTTGTTATCGGTGGAGGGGTCGGCGGCGGCCTTTATGCGATGCAAGCCGGCTTGATCGGCGGTGGCGGCGAATCGCACGCGGCAGAACACGTCAACATGCCGCGCCTCGTTCCCAAAAGTGAACAGGTTCGCGGTGGTGCCAGCGAAGATGGTCATGGCGGTGGCGGCAGCAGCGGCAGCCATGAACCCATGGGCAAGGGCGGCGATAAATATGCCTCAACCTATTATGCGATGGAAAAGGAGTTCACCTCCAACCTGCGCGAAAGCGTCCATTTCATCCAGGTCGGCGTCGCCGTTTCGACGCCCTACGACCAACGTGTCATTGAAAATCTGAAGACGCATGAGATCGCCGTTCGTTCGGCCATCCTGCTCGCATTGGGCGATGCGACCGAGGAACAGGTGTTCGCCATTGAAGGCAAACGGCAGCTCCAAATCCATCTGGTCCACGCGATTAACAAAGTTTTGAAGCAAAAAGAGGGATTCGGCGGCGTTGGTAACGTCTACTTTACCAATTTCGT
>JAIERC010000406.1 GCA_019747165.1 Sphingomonas sp.
CGCGTGCCCGCGTCAGGATGATGTCTTCCAGTTTCTGCGCGGTTGCCGCGCGCACCGGCGCATCGACCCATTGGCCGTTGCGGTTGATCTGCCGCAGCACCGCGACGCGCAGCGCATCAGCGCGCAGATCCTGATCGAGGATCGAGATCGTCACCTTCATCCGTTCGGCGGGTGAGGCTGGATTGGCATACCAGTCGCTAACGATCACGCCGCCATTCGAATCGGTCTGCAGCAGTGGCATGAAGCTGATCGTGTCGAGCGAGGCACGCCACAAATAGCTGTTGACGCCAATCGTGGTGACTTGTGAGGCGGCAATATCAGTACGCGGGCGGCCCTTGCCGCCGCCGCACGCGACGAGCGGCAGGACGAGCGAAACCACAAATGCGGTGCGCAACAGGCGGGTCATCGGCTATTCCCTGGACGAGTGAAATGGGTCTGGTTGGCATCTATAGATGGTATCGCGCCAGCCGCAAGCACGGGCCGTGCAGGCACACGCCAGGCAAAGTTGTGGGCAACATGCAACACTCGCCTCATAAAGTGATTTCCGCCTGTGGCATGGCTGGTGAGAATCGTGGTAGCCGCTATATCGCAAGTGAAGGGGTTTTTGTGATCAAGCGCCGAATCATCGCTGCACATCTGCTGGGGGCGCTTGTCGTCGCCGGTGTGGTTGCGCCAGCGTTGGGCGCGCCGGATTCAGGCTATCGCCTGTCGCCGAACGATCCTGCGCTGGCAAGCCGCAGCATTTCCACCTTCACCCCGGCCTCCGCCGATCCGAAACTTGCCGCGCTGTTGGCGCGCAGTGGCCTGGATGAAAGCGATTTCCGTTTTACCCCATCCGAATCGCGCCGCAATAGCAGCCGCCCGGTGACGGTGGCGGTGCGCGCGCGTACTTCGCTTGCCTCGCGGCAGTCACAGCGCGTCGGTGCTGTTGAGCTTACGCCTGACTCGAGCATTGGCTTGGTGCCAATTGCTTATAATCTCGGCGTTTCGGTTGGGTGGAAGCGGTTTGCCCTATCGGGTGATGTCGCGCGGATCGATCTGGGCGGGGTGCCGGGCGGTCGCGAATCGGTGGGTTTGGGTCTCAGCTTTACCGGTGCGCGGGCTTCGGCGCGAATCCGGGCTACGGCTGATCGCCCGCTTGCCGACACGCCCAAGCTGGTGGCGGATGATCCCAGCATGGCGATTGACGTTGGCGGCTCTTATTCGCTGTCGCGCCAGATCGATCTGACTGCGGGTCTGCGGTACAAGCGCGAAAATAATAACCGGCTTGAACGGCTGACCGATAACCGGCGCGACAGTCAGGCTGTTTATATCGGCACGGCGCTGCGCTTCTAAGCCGCTAAGCGTCCTTCTCGATTGATTGCCACGCGTCGATCGCGGCCCAACCCCGAAATCCAGCCTGCCTCAGCTGTCTTTCCTGACAGGGGCCAACACCACCCAGCGCAATTGCGCGGCCCGGTGCAAGCTTTGCGAGTGCGGCTGCGCGGACAATCCCCAGATGCACAGCGCCAGGATGTGAGCGGGTAGCAAAAATCGGCGAAATCAGGATCATATCGGCACCCGCACGCTGCCCGGCGATGATCTCCCGGGCATGATGGGCGGGCCAGCTTTTGATCCCGTGGCGTTGCCGTGCCGATCGCCCGTGCGTGCCATCTCTACCCCGGCCCAACGCGTCATTCCCGGCGACCAAAAGGGTCAGCCGCCGTCGCCGCGCTATCCGGCGCACTTGTTCGAACAATGCCCTGCGCGCCTGACGATCCAGGCTGTAATGCCGAAAGATGATGCCGCCGCCCCGTGGTACCCGGTCAAGCGCCGCCCAAAGGCCATCCCCCATCCGCTCATCCGTCATCAGCCATTGGGTGGGAATCTTGGGGTGACGGGTGCGCATCACCCTGACTATAGCACGCCGATGCATGACAGCGACCCCAACCACCGCCTTGCCCAGATCCGCGCCGCGATGGCGGGCGCGGCGGCGCAGGCCGGGCGACCAACCGACGCAACCATGTTGATCGCGGTCTCCAAGACACATCCCGCCGATGCCGTGCGCCCGCTCATCACGGCTGGCCACCGTGTTTTTGGCGAGAATCGCGTCCAGGAAGCGGAACAAAAATGGCCAGCCCTATGCGAAGAAACACCCGGACTTGCGCTGCATCTGATCGGCCAGCTGCAATCGAACAAGGCAGAGGCGGCCGTGGCGCTGTTCGATGCGATTCATTCAGTCGACCGGGCCTCGCTGGTGACGGCCTTGGCGCGCGCGATGGACAAATCGGGCCGACGCCCGGCGTGCTTCCTGCAAGTCAATATCGGGGATGAGCCGCAAAAGGGCGGGGTGCCAACCGCCGCGCTCGCCGAGCTGGTTGCGCAGGCGCGCGTTGCCGATCTGCCGCTGGCGGGGTTGATGTGCATTCCCCCGGCGATGATCGAACCCGCGCCCTATTTCGCCCTACTCGCCAAACTGGCGCGCGACCACGGGCTTGCCGAGCTCAGCATGGGCATGTCGAGCGATTATGAAACGGCAATTACCATCGGGGCTACGCATATCCGCGTTGGCAGTGCGCTGTTTGGGGAACGCGGATGAGATTCGCCGGGATCATCTTCGATTTTGACGGCGTGCTGATTGACAGCGAATATGTCGGCAATCGCCAGATCGCGGATTATCTGAGCCGCGCCGGGCATCCGACAACGGTTGAACAATCCATGGCCCAGTTCATGGGGCTGGCTGACAAGGATTTTCATGCCGCCCTGGAAAAATGGATCGGCAGGTCGCTGCCCGACGATTTTCACGCCGCCCGCGCGGCCGAGGATGCTCGAGTGATGGCAGAGGGGATTGATCCGGTCGCCGGCGCAATCGGCTTTGTCCAGTCGCTGCCCGCGCATCTGCCGCGCGCGATCGCGTCGTCGAGTTCGACCCGCTGGATCAGCCGCCATTTGGAGCATATCGGGTTGCGCGATGATTTCGGCGCGATGATCTTCAGCGGCCGGGAACATGTCAGCCGTGGCAAGCCTGCGCCCGATCTCTATCTGCACGCAGCCAGCGCGCTTGGCGTGGCGATTGAGCAATGCGTTATCTTGGAGGATTCGCCGGTTGGGGCCACCGCCGCTGTCGCGTCTGGGGCGCATGTCATCGGGCTATGCGCGGGCTTGCACTGCGCGGACGACCATGAACGCGTCCTCCGTCAGATCGGTGTCCACGATATCGCGCATGATTTTGGCGAGGTTGCCCGGATCGTCGCCAGGCCAGTGTCACCGCTATAGCGTCGGCCCGGAAACAGCACGGCGTTGGCGCTTGGGGATATCGACGAACAGACGGGCCAGTGCCGGGGTGCGGGTATCTTCGTCGGCATAGGCGCGGGCTGATTTCCCCGCGAGCGAATCGGCCTGATCCGGATCGGCTCCGGCCGCGATTAACTCGCTCACCATGGCCAGGTCGCGGCGCTGCACGGCACGGATCAACGGGGTTTCACCGCTATCATTGCCCTGATTCACATTGGTCTTGGCGGCGACAAGCGGTGCAATCAAATCGGCAAAGCCACCGCTAACGGCAACCATCAACGGGGTATTGCCCTTGACGTCGCGCAAGTTCGGGTCAGCACCCTTTTGCAGCAAAAATCGCGTGTAGAGCAGGTCACCGCGTTTGGCGACGATATGGAGGGCGGTTTCGCGGCTTGAAAAATCGCGGGTGTTGACGACTGTTGCGCCGCCAACGCTCAGGGCCGCAACCACGTCGTTATTCTTTTCTTCCTTCACCGCTGACAGGAATTTTGACCCCGGTGATTGCGATAACTGCGCAGCCGCTGGACCAACCACCGCAACGCCGGACATCATCATCAGCATCGCCAACGCCACCAACCGAACCATCGCCATCATGATTGCATCAAATCCCTGTTGCCATTGCCATGGTGCGCCGCACCACTTGCACCCTGCCTGATAACAGATCATGGCTGGCTGCGCCATGAACCAGAAATTGCGTCTAATCTCCCTCCTGTTGGTTGCCGGGACGCTGGCTGCTTGCTCACCGACAAATCCCGCGGGCCAAAATGCCCAGCCACCGCTTGCTGGGGCCCGGATTGGCGGGCCGTTCATGCTGACCAATCAAGATGGCAAAAGCGTGAGCGATCGCGACTTCGCTGGCCAATATCGGATCATCTATTTCGGCTATACCTATTGCCCCGATGTGTGTCCCGTCGATGTGCAGAATATCGCGCTTGCCATGCACAGCCTGGAAAAGACCAATCCTGCGCTGGCGGCGCGGATTGCGCCAATTTTCATTACGGTTGATCCAGAGCGCGATACCCCGGCGGTCCTGAAACAATTCGTTACTGCCTTTCATCCCCGCTTGGTTGGGCTCACCGGCAGCCCGGCCGCGATCAAAACCGTGAAGGACGAATTCGCGATCTATTCGCAGGCAGAGCCGAAGCGCCCCGATGGTGGATACATCGTCAATCACAGCCGCCAGGCCTATTTGTTCAGTCCCGATGGCAAGCCGCTTGCGCTGTTGCCGCAGGACAAGATGCCAGCTGACATTGTCGCTGAAATCCAGCGATGGGCCCGATGACGGGTAAATTCTGGGAAGATACCCCGCTGCACAAGCTTGATCGTGCCCAATGGGAGGCGCTGTGCGACGGCTGCGGCAAATGCTGTGTCCACAAGCTGGAGGATGAGGAAACGGGGGAGCTACTGCCCACCAATGTCTCCTG
Organism: Sphingomonas sp.; assembly: GCA_019747165.1. GTDB lineage: Bacteria > Pseudomonadota > Alphaproteobacteria > Sphingomonadales > Sphingomonadaceae > Sphingomonas. The sequence continues at coordinate 4,698 of JAIERC010000406.1, forward strand.
TCGGCTGCTCGATCGCACCACCGCCCAATGTTCCAACTACAAGCATCGCCACGCCTATGTCGCGGAATGCGTTCGGCTGACTCCCGCAAAGCTGGCGGAGATTGATTGGCTGCCGGGCAGCTGCGCCTATCGGCTACGAGAGGAAGGCCTGCCGCTCCCGGCCTGGCATTATCTGGTATCGGGGGACCGTGATTCGATTCACCGGGCCGGCATGTCGGTGCGCGGTCGGACGATATCGGAAGATGATGCCGGCGAGCTCGAGCATCATCTGATCGACCAGGAATTATGAACGGCGAGATTGACGTTGTCCGCCACCCGCGTGCGCGCCGGGCCCGGCTGAGCGTCGATCCTGCAACCGGCAAGGTCCGCCTGACCATCCCTAAGCGCGCGGCACTTGCCCCGGCGTTGCGCTGGGCGGAAGACCATGGCGAATGGATCGCTGAACAGCGCGCGAAACTGCCGGTGCCGCGCCCCTTTGTACCCGGCGCAATACTGCCGATCGGCGATTCACTGGTCACGATTTGCTGGGACGGCGCCGCCTCCCGACGGATTGTCCGGATTGGCGATGCGCTTCATTGCGGAGGCCCGATCGACGGCCTGCCGCGTCGGATTGCCACCTGGCTGAGGCGTGAAGCGCTTGCCCTGCTCAGCCGCGAAACCGAAGAATTTGCCGCGCGGCTCGGCGTTTGCGTGAGCCGCGTTGCGATTGGCGACCCGCGCGGTCGCTGGGGCAGTTGCGCATCAAGCGGCGTGATCCGCTATAGCTGGCGATTGATCCTGATGCCCGATCGCGTGCGGCGGGCGACGGTGGCGCATGAAGTGGCCCACCGTGTCGAGATGAACCACAGTCCCGCTTTTCACGCGCTGGTTAATCGGCTGGTCGGCGAAGATGCGGCAACCGCGCGGATCTGGCTGCGTCGCCACGGCGCGGCGCTTCACTGGTTGGGTCGTGACTCTTGAGTCCGGTCTGGCGGTGGGGCTCGGGTTGGTACGGGTGCCGGAGGCTGCGCCGGACGCGGCCCAGATGATCGCCCAAGAACACGGTCCAGCCAGGCCTGGTCGAGCTGCTGAGCGGGCGGACGATCGCCTTCATCGACGGGCGTCCCAGTCCCGTCAATCGGCCCGCCATCGGGATTGACCATGCTGCCATCGCGCGGCGGCGCGGTCGCAGGATCGACCGGATTGCCATCGGCATCAATGAACAAGCCATTGTCGGGCGCCCCGAAATAGCTTTGCTCGTCAAAGGCTATGCCCTCTTCTGGCAGGGTGACGGCGGTTTCGAATTGTTCAACCGGGCGGCGGGCCACCGCGACTTTCATGAATGCGGCAAAGGCGCGCGCGGGGGCGGTGCCGCCCTGCAGGCCGGGGACGGTGCGGGCATCGTCACGGCCCATCCAGACGCCCGTCGTCAGCCCGCTCGAAAAGCCCAGGAACCAGCCATCCTTGTTCGATGTGGTGGTGCCCGTTTTGCCAGCGACCGGACGGCCAATCTGCGCGGCGCGGCCGGTACCGGTGTTAACGGCGGTCTGCAGCAGATCGGTCATCTGTGCCGCGACGCTGGGCGCGACCAGCACCTGCGAGCGATCGACTTCATGCGCATAGATGGTCACGCCATTGGCGGTCACCTTGGTAATGCCATAAGGGGTTACCGCGACACCTTTATTGGCGACCGAGGCAAAAGCGCGCGTCATATCGATCAGCCGGACATCGGACGTCCCCAACACCATGGCAGGATGTGTGTCCACCGGCGTCGTGATGCCAAAACGGCGGGCCATGTCCGCGATCGTCGAAAAACCGATTTCTTGGCCCAATTTGGCGGCAACCGTGTTGATCGAATAAGCAAAGGCCGTCCGCAACGTAACTTCGCCGGCATTGCGACCAGAGCTGTTGCGCGGGCTCCAGCCATTAATGGTGACTGGTTCGTCGAGCACCATTTCTTCGGTACGGTGGCCAGCCTCCAGGGCGGCGAGATAAACGAACAGCTTGAACGCTGATCCCGGCTGGCGCACCGCTTGGGTCGATCGGTTATAAATAGAGGCGACATAATCCTTGCCGCCCACCATTGATCGAACCGCGCCGTCTCGGTCGAGCGCGATCAGCGCGCCCTGGGCATTTTTTGGCGCGGCTCCGCGGATCGCCTCATCGGCGGCGCGCTGCATTGGCAAGTCAAGCGTGGTCCACACTTCAAGCGGCCGGGTCGTCTCATCGATTAGCGTTTCCAGCTGGGGCAGCGCCCAATCGGTGAAGTAGCGAACGCTATTCTGTTTTGGTTCGGGGGCGAGCTTGACCGATGACGGATCGGCTGCGGCGGCCTGTTCGGCGGTAATCGCGCCGGTTTCCTGCATGATGCCGATAACGACCCCGGCCCGCCCGATCGCCGCTTCGGCATCGGCGGTGGGGGAATAATGCGATGGCGCCTTGACCAGTCCGGCAATGACTGCGGCTTCGGACAGGCTCAGACGATCCGCCCCATGGCCGAAAAACCGGCGCGATGCGGCATCGATGCCGTAAGCGCCGCCGCCGAAATAAACCTTGTTGAGGTAAAGTTCGAGGATCTGGTCCTTGGTGAATTGCCGCTCCAGCGCCAGCGCCAGCACCATCTCGCGCAGCTTGCGGCCAAAGGTATAGCGATTGGAGAGGAAGATCGTGCGCGCCACCTGCTGGGTGATCGTCGATGCACCCTGCAACCGCCGGCCATTGCCGCGATTGGCGATGGCGAAGCGCGTGATCCGCAGCAAGGCAACCGGATCGACGCCGGGATGCGACCGGAAGCGTCGATCCTCCACCGAAATCGTCGCATCGCGCATCACGGCGGGGATGCGATCATAGGGCAGCCAATCGCCATAGCTGGGCCCCAGGGAAACGATCACCGTGCCATCGGCGGCATGCACCCGGATGGTCTGGCCATTGGGGGACGATTTCAACTCGTCAAAGCTCGGCAATTGCGCCTTGGCGACATAAACGGCGGTGATCAGCCCGATCAGCCCCAGCGCAAACAGC
>JAIERC010000022.1 GCA_019747165.1 Sphingomonas sp.
TTGGCGAGCGTGATCGCGGCCATTGTTATTGCAGGACTTGCTGCGTTCTGGCTAGCGCCTGAGGCAGTCCCTCACGTGCCGCCGCGCGCATTGTCGAGCGCGGGGGGGCCAGTGCCAAATGAACGATATCAATGGCGGCCGGTGGCAATTGGCGGCGGCGGGATGATCTCGGGGTTGTCGATTGATCCCTCGGGCAAGACCTTTGTGATCCGCACTGACGTTTATGGCGGTTATGTCTGGAATGCCTCCGCAAACCGCTGGAGCCAGCTAGTTACGACTGCCACGATGCCGGGCATCGACCAGGTGCAGAACGGGGCCGCGCAGGGCATTTATGCGGTCGTGGTCGCGCCGTCCAAGCCGCAGCGGCTCTATATGGCGATCAAGGGCCGCGTTTACCGATCCGATACGCAGGGGCAAAGCTGGACGCTCCCAACAGCGGGCAACCCGTTTCCGTTCATTTGGGATGCCAACAGCGAGTTTCGCCTGCACGGCCCGTTCCTCGCAGTTGATCCGGTCAACCCCGATCTGGTGCTGCTGGGCACGCCAGCGAATGGTTTATGGCGATCGGGTAATGCGGGCGCTACCTGGACGCGCGTTGCCACTGTCCCTGCCAGCGTCGATCGCGACGCGGCCGCTGGCGTGCAGGCACCCGGGACGATGCTCTGGTTCGAACAACCTGCTGGTGGCAGGCCAACGGGCAGGATATTCGCCATGGCGTCGGGCCACGGTATGTATGTCTCGGCTGATCACGGCGTCAGCTTCACAGCGCTTGGGGCTGGAGCGTCGCACCCTGTAACCCTCCAGCGCGGCGCGTTCGACCGGCGTGGCACCTTTTTCGGCGTCGACGATGCAAGCAAATCGGTCTGGTCCTACCGCGCTGGCGCTTGGCACGATCTGACCGCGGAAGCAGGGCTCAGTGCGCGCGACTATGCCGCTGTCGCCGCCAATCCACGGGCAGACCAGGTTGTTATCTTTGATCGCGGCGGCGTCGGCTATCAGACCACCGATGGCGGTGGCAGCTGGAGCAGCGTCAGTCACACAGCAGAACCGGGGCCGGGCGATCCGCCGTGGCTGCGCGTCGCCGATGCGCCCTTTTTTACGACGGCGGATGCGCAGTTCGACCCGGTTGTTCCCAACAGGCTTTGGGTCGCCTCGGGCGTGGGAGTGTTCTATGCCGATTTTCCGCCCTCAACCGGCACGGTTGGCTGGATCAGCCAGACACGGGGCATTGAGGAGCTCGTTGCAAATGACGTGATCCAGCCGCCAGGGCAGTCGCCCATCTTTGCCGGCTGGGATTTTGGCATTCATGTGAAGGACGATCTGAATGCTTATTCGACGACCTTTGGCCCCAATGAGCGCGCGCTCATGTCAGTCCAGCAACTGGACTGGACACCGGCCAAATCGGGGTTGATCGTAACAAATGCGTCGGACGCACGGATCGGCTGCTGTTCGGATGACGGCAATGCCGTCATGGCGGGCACGAGTACCGATGGCGGGCGACGCTGGCGCAATTTCCGCAATCTGCCGGTCCCGCCGGGGACCAAGGCCAGTGACCCGTGGCATATGTCGTTTGGGACGATCGCGGTGGCATCCGACAACCCTGCCAACATCGTTTGGGAGCCGGCCTTTAATCGTCAGCCCTTCTACACAGTGGATGGCGGTTCGAGTTGGAAGCCGGTGGTGTTGCCCGGCGCTGTTGGTGAAACGCCGGGCTCCTTCCGGAATTTCTGGTATCAGCGCAAGACGCTCGCCGCAGACAAGACGCGGCCCGGGACATTTTACCTTTTCCATAGTGGCGATGTCCCCAATCTTGAACTCGCCGGATTGTGGCGGACGCGCGACGGCGGCACCACCTGGAACAAGGTTTTCGACGGTGAGATTGCCCCGTCGAGCGATCAGGCGGCAAAGCTGCGCTCGGTCCCGGGACAACCGGGCCATCTGTTCTTCACCTCGGGGTATGAGCATGCCGCCGATACCCAGTTGCGCCGCAGTCTCGATGGTGGCGAAACCTGGCAACTTGTCCCGGAGGTGACGCGCGTTGACGATATTGCCTTCGGCAAGGTGGCAAAAGGTGCCGCTTATCCGACCATATATATTTCAGGCCGGGTAGGGGGCAGCTACGGAATCTGGCGCTCCCTAGACGCAGCCGTTACCTGGCAGCTGCTGGTCGACTTCCCGGTTGGTACGCTCGACCAGGTGACAACCCTGGGTGCTGACCCTGATGTGTTCGGCCGGGTCTATATCGGGTACAAGGGGTCGGGCTGGATTTGGGGCGAGCCGGCGCCCTGTACGCCCGCGCCGTATCGTGCGTCGGCGCGCCAGCACTGCACTGCAGTCGCAAAGTGACGAGCTTTGCACCATCGTCTGGCCAGGTGCTGACAAAAGCCGGGCACGCAGCGCCGACCGTGCTTGAACTTTCGATCATCATGCCGTGCCTCAACGAAGCCGAGACGTTGGCGATCTGTATCGAAAAGGCGCAGCGATTTTTGGTCGACCACGCGATCAAAGGCGAGGTCATCGTCGCCGACAATGGCTCGACCGACGGCTCGCAAGCAATTGCAGCAGCGGCTGGCGCGCGTATCGCCGATATCCCCATCCGCGGTTACGGTGCTGCTTTGATCGGCGGTATCGCGGCGGCTCAAAGCGAGTTCATTGCTATGGGCGACGCTGACGACAGCTATGATTTTGGCGGGTTGATGCCTTTCCTCACCAGGTTGCGAGGTGGGGCCGACCTTGTCATGGGCAATCGGTTCCAGGGCGGTATCCAGCCCGGCGCGATGCCATCGCTCCACCGCTATCTCGGCAATCCGGTGCTCAGTTTTCTGGGAAGGCGGTTCTTCGGCGTTGCGATCGGCGACTTTCATTGCGGCCTGCGCGCGTTTCGCCGCGATGCGATCGTCGGATTGGACCTGAAGTCGTCGGGGATGGAGTTTGCCAGCGAAATGGTGGTCAAGGCAGCAATCGCCGGGCTTGAAATCCGCGAGGTGCCGACCACCCTGGCCCCCGATGGTCGTAGCCGCGCGCCGCATCTGCGGACCTGGCGCGACGGATGGCGACATCTGCGCTTTCTGCTGATTTTTGCTCCTAAGTTCTTGTTGCTCTATCCAGGCGTGGCACTGCTGAGTGCTGGGCTGGTCGGTATCTTCGGGCTGATTGGGGGCGATGTGAATCTTGGCGGTGTCGAATTTGGCATTCATACGATGATCTTTGCGGCAATGGCCGCGATCATGGGTGCCCAATTGGTCGGCCTGAGCGTTATAGCCCGTCGCTATGGTGTTGTCGCCGGGCTCTGGCCCGATTCCGGCAATATGCGCTGGCTACGCCAGTGGTTTACCGTCGAGCGGGCCTGTCTTTTCGGCGGCGCCATGCTGACACTTGGTTTGGGCGGCGCGCTTACCGCGACCCTGGTTTGGGCGCGGACGGGGTTCGGCGATTTGAATCCGACCGGTCTGATGCGGCTCACCATTCCGTCGGTGTTAATGTCATGCGTTGGCCTGCAAACGATCGTGACCGGCTTCTTGATGAGCTTGTTCGACCAGCCGCGCTCGACGCGTTGACGCCAAACCTGTCACTGCGCCTTTGCAGTTGCCGTACGTGGTCCGATCAGCGTCCCCTGCAGGGCGCGTGCCACGCGCGCGCCCCCTTCCTTGGTGAAGTGGTCGGAATCGAACAGCATTGGTACGCCCGGTGCCGCTTCGATGATGCAACGGTGCTGGTTACATAACGTCTCGATGAGCGACAGATAGGGGATGCCGGCCCGCTTGGTCTCTGCTTTGAGGCGTACGTCGGCCAAGATGGGCTCTGGCGCCTGGAATGCCGCAGGGTAATCTGGGTCACCGCGCAGCGCTGCTTTGGCGAGCAGCCGCGGTAAGCCGACGCGGTATTCCGGGTTAGGGCCGATGATGGTTACCGAGAGTCCTTGCGCCTTTAGTTGTACAGCGGTTGCGATCATTTCCCGGACCCGCTCCTCGATATCGCCTGTACCGACGCGGCCATAAAGCCAGACCCCGTCGATCCTGCGTTCGCGCGGCAGGTCGAGCATTGCAAATCGCATGAGCGCATCGCAGGCTTTAGCCGGAGCGAGCGGTTGCGGCACAAGAACCGGCAGACAGCCTGAGGCGGTGACCTGCAGGATATTGGCGTCACGATAGGTTGCAATCATCCCGCTGGAAAGGGCGCCGGCGTGGCTATCGCCGACCAGCATATAACTGGGTCGGTTGGGCCTGTTTGGCAGGCACGCCTGGCGGTCGAACTGCGAGATCGGCATCCGGTCGGACAGCAAGCACTGACCCACCCGCATGCTGCGGTTGAAATCATAATCGAGATAGCTCGCAAGGCGGTTTGCCAAAGGCGAAAAACGCTGCGGCAGGCCGGCGCTGATGATCAGCACGCCGCCGAGTGCTGCCAGCGCGCCAAGCACGCCGCCAAAAATCATTAACAGCGAGCGCATCGATACCCGCGAGCGATCGCGGGTTGGCCGTTCGACAAGCCACCACGATAATGTTGCCGCAATGAGCGAGGCGACGAGGACAGTGCTGCGTTCAACGAGCTTGGAGCTTGAAGCGACCAGCAGCCAGTCGGCTTTTTGAAAGGCAATCATCGGCCAGTGCCACAGATACAGTGAATAGGAGATGAGCCCGAGGAAGACGAGCGGCGGCAGCGCTAAAGTGCGTGCAACCAAGGTGTCACCGCTGTGGCCTGAATGGATCACGAGCGCGGCACCAATACAGGGCAAGAGCGCAAGATAGCCCGGGAACAGCATGAACGGCGTGTAGAAGATCATCGGCAAGCCGATCAGCGCGATGCCGGCGAGCCCGGCTGCCTCGCGTTGCCAGCGCCGGGCAAGGCGCGGTACCATGTCGAGGGCGACCATGCAGCCGAGCAACAGTTCCCAAGCGCGCGCGAAGAGCCAGTAGAAGCCAAAACTTGGCGAAAAGCCGATGGTTGCGATGCAAAGGCCAAGCGATGCCACAAAAAGCAGCAGAATGATGCGTTCGAGCCGCTGCGGTACCCAGCGCAGCACTGCGAGCACGACCAGCGGAAAAATCAGATAAAACTGCTCCTCGATGGCAAGCGACCAGCCGTGGAGCAGTGGAAGGGTTTCGCCGGCTGGGTTGAAGTAGTTGATCGTCCACCAGAAATATAGATTGGAAACCGAAAACACGGTGGCGATCAGCGAGCGACCGTATTCAGCTGCCTCGAAGGGAAAATAGCGGAGCAGGACAACAGCGCTGACCGCTGTCAGCAGCACGGCATGAGCCGGCACAATCCGTCGAAAACGACTGCCCCAAAAATCGCGCCCGCTGAACTGCCCGGCGCGCATGTCGGTGACGATCTTGTATCCGATCAAATAGCCGGAGATGACAAAGAAGATGTCGACGCCGACAAAGCCGCCGCGCAGCAGCGATTGCGCGATGTGATAGATGACGACGGGAATGACGGCGATTGCGCGCAGCCCGTCGATGTCACGCCGGTACTTCATCTCGGTCCCCCCTACCGCGGCCTATCGTTTCCATGCGCTCCTTCGCAGGTGAAGGGCGCGGGCGTGAAGGTTGCATCGCTGTGCCCGGCACGCGCTTGGGCGCTTTGGGTGTTGCTCGGCTGCGGAGGTGTCTGTTCAGGAGATAGACACTGAAATCCTCGTCGCCCGACGCCTGGCGAAGTTCGCCCAGCGGCACCACTGCGTCACGAAAGGCGCGTAGGTCGCCGGGAGTCAGCACCAGCGGTCCGAAGGTGCTGCGATCGATGACCATGTACCGATTATCTGATGGGAGCGGGGTATTGAGCAACACCAATACATCGCGGCTGGTCGTGTTTTGTAGCATCTGCGCCGTCGTCAGGATGCGGGCCAGCGTCATCGGGCGAGACTCAGCCAATCTCATGCCGACGACATGGCTGAAGCGCCTCTGTCGCAATGAGTAGATCGGATTGTCGAGATAATAGGCCAGCGCCTCCGCCATGAAATCGGGGTCGGTGACGATGATGGCGCGCTGGAGCCCGTGCCGCGCGATCAGCTCTGCGACATGCTGGGTCTCACTTTCGGGCTTTCCGTTCACGGCATTCACCACTGCGCGGGCAGAGGCTGGCAGTTGCGAAGCCAGTAGCGCCAGGAATAGCGCGCGACCGCCAAACTCGGCCAGTTGCAGCCAAGGTGGAGCTCGCCCGGATGGTTGCCAGCGGCCGCCGTGCCCTTGCACCACCAGCCAGAGCAGCGTGATGTCGAACACGATCACCAGTGCTTCATGGCGGTAGAAGCCGGGGTAGACGAAGACAAAGATCGCCTGCAGTCCAACGAGTGCTGCCAGCGCCGCAATGAGCGCAGCGGGGCGCCTGGCAAACATGGCGGTGCTGCCAAAGACGAGGATGGCGGCGGCGATTTGCATCAAGGGGCTGAAATGGAAGTTGCCAAAAATGCGGGCATAGGCAGTGCCGGGTATCATCTCCAGGGCGCGCGAAAGCCAGCTTGACGGAGCAACCGACGGCGCGTCCTCGAGTGAGGGCACAACCGAAGCAATGCTCGCCACCACACCAACCGCGACTATGGCGGCGTTTAAAATTAGATTTTTCTTGGCAGGCGACCAGCGAATGCCCTGTTCGAAAATGAGATCGATGGCCCAGAACAGATAAAAGGCAAGCGCGAGCACGACGGAATGAACATTTGTGTTGCACAGCAAGGCGAGCAGCAGGCCGAGCACTGGGCCGCGGTGTCGTGACTTGGTATAGCTGGCGGCGATGGCGAATAGCAGCAACATGCTGATCCCGTAGTTTCGCGCGGTGACGCAGTATTCATAGAGGCCAAAAAAACTGAACATCACGAGGCAGACGACCGACAGCCGCAGCGGCGACGCCCATAACAAGGTGGCGTTCGCGGCGACGGTGACGACCAGCGCGGCGCCGGGCAGAACGAGGCGTGTCCCAAATAGGTCGTGGCTGGTTCGAAGGATCACATGCCATAACAAGGGATGGCCGTAGCCGCGCGCGTAGCTCGGCATATCAAAGATGGTGTCGCCGCTGAGCGCGAGACTGAGAGCACGGACCTCGTCGCGCCACATGACGTGGTGTGATACCAAATAGAGGGTGAGTGCCAGCCAAATGAGGCCGACAGCTAGGCGCAGTTGACGGCTGAAGGACTGTGTCGACCCAGTCGTCCTGGGGCTGAACGCCGAGTCCAGCCAGGCGATCATCGGCAGAACGACGGCCGTTGCATAATGGGCCGGGCGCCCACGCTCAGCCTGTCGTCCTGCCCAATGACCGGATCAGCCGGTCGCGCCATCGATCGCTTCCAAGTCAGGCATTGGCATCTTGATAATAGCCCGAATATTTCTTTGAATAATAATAATATGCCCCGACCGACTGCGAGCTGGTATCGACCATTGAATAGATCCCGCCGACCAGGTTGGCGCCGTCGCTCTTCAGCCAGGACGCTGCGGCGGCCACTGCATGTTTTGGTGTCGTATCCCATTTGATCACCAAGGCAACCGCGTCGGCGAGGGCTGCCAGGAAACGTCCATCGGCCAGACCGACGAGCGGTGGAAGATCGAGCATGATCACATCGTAGCGTTCCGAGAGATACTCGAGCAGTTGTGGCATGCGGTCGTTGCCGAAGAGGTTTTCGGAGCTGAAGTGAGGCTTCAGCGTCAGGATTTGATCGAGATTTTCAATGCCACCGGAATGTATCGCGGCCTCGAACGGGGCATCGCCGTGGAGTATCTCGACCAACCCGTTTGCTGGCCTTTCGCCGGTCGACACTTGCCGAAGTTGCGCGCGCCGGACGTCGGCATCGATGATGATCGTGCGATCGCCATTCAGCGCCATGGT
>JAIERC010000097.1 GCA_019747165.1 Sphingomonas sp.
GCGACCTCGACCAGGATCACACTGCCATCGGGCATCGCCACCGGGCCTTCAGGAAAGCGCAGGCCACTCGCCACCATGGTAAAATCGGTCATTGCATCCCTCTCGCTTTGCCTTGTTTGAGCGCCTATCTGCGCTTCGATATCAGGATCGCCAAGGAGAATTCCGCTCATGACCGACAGCTATGACGCAGAACTAGCCCTGTTCGTCGATGGCGCCTGGAGCGCGGGCGAGGGGCGTGACACCCGCCCGGTCATCAACCCCGCCACCGGCGATGCGATTGCTGAGGTACCGCTTGCCTCGACCGCCGATCTCGACGCCGCACTGGTCGCCGCCGAGCGTGGCTTCAAGCTGTGGCGCGCGACCGATGCTAACGCGCGCGCCGCCATTCTCCACAGGGCCGCAGACCTGATCCGCGCCCGCGCCGACGCCATCGCCGCGCTGATGACGCGCGAACAGGGCAAGCCGATCGGCGAGGCACGCGGCGAAGTGATCAGTTCAGCGCAGATGTTCGACTGGTTCGCGGAAGAAGCGCTACGCCATTATGGCCGCGTGCTGGTGCGCCCGAGCGGACAACGATCAATCGTCATCCAGCAGCCGGTCGGCGTCGTCGCCGCGCTTTCCCCTTGGAATTTCCCGGTTTATTTGATGGCCAAGAAACTCGCCCCAGCGCTCGCCGCAGGCTGTGCGGTGATCTGCAAACCGCCTGAGGAAACGCCTGGTTGCACCAGCGCGATCATGCATTGCCTGGAGGATGCGGGGCTCCCCAAGGGGGTTGCGCAACTGGTGTTCGGCGTGCCCGACACCGTCAGCCGCCACCTGATCGCCTCGCCCATCACCGCCAAGATCAGCTTTACCGGATCGGTGCCCGTCGGTCAGCATCTGCTCCGGCTTGCCGCCGATGGCGTGAAGCGCACCACGATGGAACTGGGCGGCCACGCGCCAGTGCTGATCTTTGCCGATTGCGATCTCGAAAAGACGCTCGACATGGTCGTACCGCAGAAATTCCGTAACGCCGGGCAGGTTTGCGTCTCCCCCACCCGCTTCTATGTCGAGGAAGCGATCTATGAGGATTTCCTCGCTGGCTTCGCTGCCCGCACCGCGCAGGTGCCCGTGGGCGACGGTTTCGATCCCGCCAATCGCATGGGCCCGCTCGCCAATATCCGCCGCCCCGACGCGATTGAGCGCCTGGTTGACGACGCCAAGGCCAAGGGTGCACGCACCATGGCTGGCGGCGAGCGCTTCGGAGGCTCCGAAAAAAATGGGGGCTTCTTCTTCCGCCCCACCCTGCTTGCCGATGTCCCCAACGAAGCCGACATCATGTCGAACGAACCCTTTGGCCCGGTAGCGGTCAGCCGATCCTTTAAGGATTTCGACGATGCGATCGAACAGGCCAACCGCTTGCCCTATGGCCTCGCCGCCTTCGCCTTCACCGAAAATGGCCGCCGTGCGAATTTGCTGGGCGACGCGATCGAGGCAGGTATGGTCGGCATCAACAGCTTTGCAATCAGCGGGGCGGATACGCCCTTTGGCGGGGTGAAGCTCTCGGGCTTTGGCAGTGAAGGCGGGACTGAGGGGTTCGACAGCTACTGCGTGACCAAGGCGATCCATCAGGCGTGAGTCGACTATCTGACTGCAGAAATCCGTTTCACTTTCGCGACTGGTGATGCATATATATAATACACTAAGCATAATCGCGAATCGGAGGATCTCTTTGACTAGTTTCATGGCATTCCGGCCTAGTCGCCGATGGCTTGGTCTTGTCGGCTATATGACGATCCTCGGTTTGGGGGGGGCCGCGCCTGCACAGCCCGCTCCATCGATCTTGAAGCTCTCGACCGGATCAGAAATAGCGACATGGACCCTGGCCGGTGAAGGGGCCACGCGCCACGCAACCCCGATCATTTTCCTGCACGGTGGGCCGGGGCTCTACACCGAAACGCGGCGCCTGGAGGAGGGACGGGTCTTGCGGGCGGCTGGTTTTACGACCGTCTATTTTGACCAGGCGGGCGGCGGCAAATCGGCGCGACTTAAAGCGACCGAGTATTCGCTTGATCGCTCGGTTGCTGATCTCGAAGCGCTTCGTATCGCGCTCAACGCACCCCAGGTCATTCTGTGGGGAAATTCGTTCGGCGCAAGCCTGGCCGCCGCCTATGCCACGCGCTTTCCCGATCGGGTTGCTGGCACCATCCTCACCTCTCCAGGGATGTTCCCGGGGTTTGACGGCAAACGAGACTATAGCCGCACCAATCGTGACAAGGTCGACTATAGCAAATCTTTGATCGCAGCGATCAACAAGATCGACAGCGAAGGCGCTCGCGCTGAAGCGACGTTATCGCAAAGCGATACCGCAACGTTGTTTGATGAACTTGTTGGCAGCGAACTTATCGATGGCATCGTCTGCAAGGGGGCCCGTGTGAAGCCGCCCGCTTTGCCCGGTGGTGGCAACCTCTACGTCCAAAGGCTGGTTTCAAAAGATGTGAAGCGCGCCTCGCTGCCTGAAAAAACGGCGACGGCGGTGCCGACGTTAATCGTCCGTGGTTCTTGCGACTTCCTGCCAGCGGACAACGCTGAACGCTACCGTAGGTTCTTTGGCGGAACGATTGTGACGATCCCAAATAGCGGCCATGGCTTGATTGAAAATCGGGAGTTGGTCGATTCGGCGTTGCGAAACTTCGCAATCGTTGCGTTGGCCAAAACCGGCTGAGCTGAAAAATGGGATAGGCGCAATGCGAACCGGCGGTCGAATTCTTGTCGATAATCTCATCGCGCAAGGCTGCGACCGGATATTCCAGGTGCCGGGCGAGAGTTTCCTCGCGGTGCTCGACGCACTTCACAATACGCCGGAAATCGATGTCGTCACCTGTCGGCAGGAGGGTGGCGCTGCGTTCATGGCCTGTGCTGATGGCACGCTGACGCACCGCCCCGGCATCTGCTTCGTGACGCGAGGGCCCGGCGCGACCAATGCTAGCATCGGCGTGCATGTCGCGATGCAGGATTCGCAACCGATGATCCTATTCATCGGCGACGTCGATCGCGGGATGCGCGACCGCGAGGGGTTTCAGGAAGTCGATCTCCCCGCAATGTTCGCGCCTTTGTGCAAATGGGCGACCCGCATCGAGGATGCCCGCCGCATCCCCGAATATGTCGCCCGCGCCTTCAGCGTCGCGACCAGCGGGCGGCCCGGCCCGGTGGTGATCGCCCTGCCCGAGGATATGCTGTGCGATGTCGTGGAAGCGGTGGATCGGCCTGCTCTCACAGGTCATCCGAGCGCACTCGATCCCTATGATTTCGGCGATCTGCTCGATCAGCTTGCTGCCGCCAAACGGCCTGTCGCGATCGTGGGCGGTGCAGGGTGGGACCAGCGGACGGCGGCTGCTTTTGATCATTTCGCCCAGCATTGGGGCATCCCGGTGGCCGGTGCCTTTCGGCGGCAAGATGCCATCGCCAATGCGTCGCCGATTTGGGCCGGCAATTTGGGCTATGGCCCCAACCCCAAACTGGTCGCGCGGATCAAGGCGGCTGATCTGCTGCTGGTGATCGGTGCCCGGCTGGGGGAGGCAACGACCGATGGCTATACGCTGGTAACGCCCGATCATCCGGGCCAGAAGTTGATCCACATTCATCCCGATCCGGCCGAACTCAACCGAGTGTACCGCGCCGACACGGCGATCTGCGCGCCAGTCTTCTTTTTTGCCGACATGCTGGCACGCGCCGAGGCTCCGGCCTGGCCGAGATCGGACGGTGCAGAAGCGCATGCCGACTGGCTCGAATGGTCGACGCCACGCCAGCGCGATGGCATTGCCCTCGATCTGGGGCCCTGCGTCGCCGCGATGCGCGAACGTCTCACGCCTGAGGCCACCATCATCTGCAACGGTGCGGGAAATTTTTCCGGCTGGTGGCATCGCTATTGGCACTACGGCAACCCCGGCACCCAGCTCGCCCCCACCGCAGGCGCGATGGGCTATGGCGTGCCCGCCGCCGTCGCGGGTGCTTTGCGGTGTCCCGACAAGACCGTCGTCGCGGTCGCGGGTGATGGCGATTTCCTGATGAACGGGCAGGAACTCGCTACCGCTATCCAGCACGGCGCGAACATGCTCGTCATCGTCGTCGATAATGGCGGTTACGGAACGATCCGCATGCACCAAGAGCGCGAATATCCTTCGCGGCTAAGCGGCACCGCGCTCCACAACCCCGATTTCGCAGCGCTCGGCAAGGCCTATAGTGCCTGGTCCGAAACCGTCGAGACGACCGCGCAATTCGCGCCCGCGCTAAACCGCGCATTGGAGCAGCCGGGCGTCAAGCTGCTCCACCTGAAAACCGATATCGAGGTTATCACTAACAGCACGACCATCAGCGCAATACGTAACCGCTGATTCAAATAGGGCCGCCCCGGTTTCCCGGGGCGACCCCATCAATCATCGGCGGCATAGATCAGATATCGTCGCCCAGGGCCCCTTTGACTTTGCCCATCGCCTGTTGGGCCTTGCCCTTCAGTTCCTGCGCCTTGCCTTCGGCCTGGGTTTCGGCATCGCTGCTGCTCTGCTTGATCTTGCCAAGCGTCTCATTGATGTTGCCTTTGATTTTGTCGGTCAACTCGCCCATGTTACAACTCCTTTACGCGCCGTTCAGCCGAGACATTCGGCATGGGGACGACTGTAGGAAACAACGGGTGATCGAGTTTTGGGTTCCTGAAAAATCCTTCAACCTCGGCGCAATACCGGCAAAAAGGGGCGAATTAATGTGTCTGATCTGATTGCCGCTTTTTATGAACGCAACAGCGCGAAATTCGATTCCAATCGCCGAAAATCCTTTTCCGAACGTGCCTGGCTCGATCGATTTTTGCAGCCATTGCCCAAGGGCGGGCGGATTCTTGATCTCGGCTGTGGCGCGGGTGAGCCCGTTTCGCGCCATCTGGTCGATCGCGGATTCATGGTGTCCGGTGTCGATATCTCGCCCAAGATGGTTGGGCTATGTCGCACGCGTTTTCCGCGTCATCGCTGGATTAATGCCGATATGCGCCGGGTTGCGATGGATGGATTTTATGATGGCGTGCTCGCTTGGGATAGCCTGTTCCACCTGCACGGCGATGAGCAAGCGGCCGTGATTGTGCGGATCGGGGGATGGCTGGCGCCGGGTGGCCGAGCGCTTTTTAACACCAGCCCCGTCAAGGGCACCGAATTGGATAGCTTCCAGGGCGAACCGCTCTATCGGCCCAGCCTTGAGCCGCATCAATATCGGGAGGCCTTTGTCCGCGCCGAGCTGGCCGAAGTTGATTATCGGCCCGAAGACCCAGCCTGTGGGGGGCGCTCGATCTGGTATCTGCGCAAGGCCTGATTGCGGTTCAGGGCGCAACGCGGTGGAGAAATTCAGTCACCGCTCGCCAATTATCTTCTGCCCCGCGCGGATTGCGGGCGGCAATCAGCGTCGAAGATCCATGAACGCCAGCAATGGCGGGCACTGCCTGAACATTGCCGGTTCCGGGGACAGCATTGACGATTGCTTTGGCGGCAGCAATTTCCCCTGAATCCTTAGCCGACGTTACAAAAACAGGAATCACCAGCTTCGCCGCGTTGCGCCTTACCAGATCAGGCTGGCCAAGATATTCGCCGGGGGAGAAGGACAATAGCCCCGTCACCACCCCGGGATTTTCGGCGGCGACCAGAAAGACCAGCGCCGACGAATAGCTGCTCCCCCATAACAGCACAGGCTTGCCCTGCGGCTTCGCCCAATCGAGCGCGGCTTGAAGGTCCGCCTTGGCATCGAGATAGCTGGGGTTGCCGGATACAGCGGTCGCTGTCTGGTTCGGCCCGAACAGGTCACCGCCTGATCGCTGGTCGATCGCCAGCGCGCTATAGCCCATCGCCACCAATCGGGGGGCAATCGTTGCATATTCGCCCTTGCCTGAGCCGGCCTGGTGGAACAGCAGGATGATCGCTTTGGGGTGCGGAGCAGCATACAGCGCGCCGTAAACGGTTACGCCATCGGCCGCCTTTAGCACGGTCGGCGCGCCGGCTTCCGGCTTTGCTCCATCGGCATTGGCAGTCCGGGTGGGGGATGCACCGCCGGCCGCAGGGTCGGCTGGACTACAGGCCGCCAGCGAGGCAGCGACTAGGATCACGGATAGGCGCATCGAGCTTCCCTTATCAAAAAAAGAGTGCCGGAACGGCTTCGCTCCGGCACTCCGTCTTTCAGGTAATCGGACACGTCATCCGATCATCGACTTCAGCAATTGGGCATGCCGCAATCGACGCCGAGCGTCGCGCAAACCGTCATGCATGCCGCGCTGCAGGCAGCCGCAACGACAGCAGGTGCAGCAGCATACGCGGCGGAACCCGATACGGCGAGGCCGACAACAGCGAACTTGATGAAACGAATCATGAAATTTCTCCAATGAATGCGCGCGATAAAGCACATCGCGCTGAAATAGGGGGTCGTTATGCGCGCGCTGCTTGCCGGGGCGGGGGCAAGGCCGGCGCAACAGCTATGCCGATTTGTGGGGCGATGGCTGCTGCTTTGAAAACGATTTGTGGGCGCGCCTGAACGGTTTCCCCGCCCGGGATGACCGGCACCGCAAGGCAACAGGAATCACAGGACATCGCCATCCGGTCGCCACATCCTTTATCGGGGCTCGACGAGTGGTGCATCAATGACGCGTGCCCAGCGGGTAAGGCGGGGGCTCCACGGGCCATGCCCATGCTCATGGCAACCAGGGCAGCGATCATGAACAGGGCGGCAAGGCGATGCATATTAGTCTATTCGTCTCCTAGCGGCCTACAGTTACACGCTTAGATCAATCCAGCAAGTGGACTTGAGGGATCGGCATAGCGCCTGATCCCCATGCGACCTGAACGATACGCCAGGCGACCCGATTCGACCGCCAGCTTCATTGCAGCGGCCATCATGATCGGGTCCTTGGCTTCGGCGATTGCCGTGTTCATCAGCACGCCGTCGCACCCCAATTCCATTGCCACCGCCGCATCAGAGGCGGTGCCCACCCCGGCATCAACCAGCACCGGCACGCTGGCGCCCTCTACAATCAGGCGGATCGTCACCCGGTTCTGAATGCCGAGCCCCGAGCCGATTGGCGCCCCCAGCGGCATGATCGCGACCGCGCCGGCGTCTTCAAGTCGTTTGGCGGCAATCGGGTCATCGACACAGTACACCATCGGCAGGAAACCCTCTTTGGCCAGGATTTCGGTGGCCCGCAGCGTTTCGACCATATCGGGATACAGCGTCTTCGCCTCACCCAGCACCTCAAGCTTCACAAGATCCCAGCCACCTGCCTCTCGCGCCAGCCGCAGCGTCCGCACCGCATCGTCGCCGGTAAAACAGCCAGCGGTATTGGGCAAATAGGTGAATTTCTTTGGATCGATAAAATCAGTCAGCATCGGTGCCTTGGGATCAGATACATTCACCCGCCGCACCGCGACCGTCACAATCTCTGCACCCGATGCCTCAAGCGCAGCGGCATTCTGGGCGAAATCCTTATATTTGCCGGTGCCAACAATCAGCCGCGACCGAAAGCTGCGCCCCGCCACCGTCCAGCTGTCATCCGCAACCACGGGGGCATGATCGCCGCCACCAACGAAATGGACAATCTCCAGCGCATCGCCATCTTGAAGCATCACCTGCGCCAGGGTCGATCGCGGCACGATCTCCAGATTGCGCTCGACTGCAATTTTTTCAGGCGCCAGGCCAAGCTCCTGAGCAAGATCAGCAATCGACCGCCCGCCATGAACCCGTCGGTGCTCGCCATTCACCTGGATACCAATTGTGCCATCAACAGCCATTGTGCGCCTTTGCATTGCTTATCGGGCGC
>JAIERC010000116.1 GCA_019747165.1 Sphingomonas sp.
TCGATGCGCCCAAGGCGCTGACGCCCAAGAAGGATGACGACGATCTCGCCGGTGACGACGAAGATCTGGACATCGCTGCCGACGACGAAGAACCCTCGCCCGATGACGAGGTTGATCTTGGTGGCGATGACGATCTGGGCGTGGAAACGTCCAATGACGAGGAAGAGCGCTAAAAGCATTTTCCGTAAAGAAGCGCACAAGGCGCTACTTGCCAAGGAAGCGTCGCCCCGATAATGGCGACGCTTCCAGAACGTCAGGATGGGGCCGTAGCTCAGCTGGGAGAGCGCTGCGATGGCATTGCAGAGGTCTGGGGTTCGATCCCCCACGGCTCCACCATTCGTTCGGTAAGATAATCAAATAGATAAATAATTTTAGCGCGATAGCGCTCCTCTCATACCGCCGTGTTGGTATCGCAGAAGGGCGTTGGTATGCGCCCCAACGGCTGCCCAAAACCGGCTTTTGTATCTCATAAACGCCGTGCAATCGATGAGGATCACCGGATGGGACACGCTGTCCTCATTCCTCATCGGCTTTGCGGCGCGAATCTTCTGAATGGATAATCGCAAGTAATTCGGGGAGCCGTGATGCGAGGTCGCGAAATTCGACGACATCAAGGCGCAGGAGCCGAGCCCGACCGGCAGCGACGACGGTCGCATTGCGCGGTGCGCTGGCGATGAGCGCGGCTTCGCCAAAAAATTGTCCCGCCTTCAGGATGATTCGCTGGTCACCGACCAGCACGGCGACTTCTCCCTCTGCGATGAAGTACATGCTGTCGCCCGGCTGCCCGACCCGGACAATCGGCGTTTCAGGGGCAAAATTCTCAACCTTTAACAGCCGGGCAATCTCGGCGAGAGCCGCTGATCCCAGCCCCCGGAACAGCGGCAGGCGGACAACAACATCCCAGCTTTCAAGGAAATCACGGCGCTTCAATTCCTCCGAAAAGCTGCTTGCCAAAATGCCTGCCCATAGTGCGAACAAGCCGATACCGGCGATCATGACCGATCCGCCGACCACGCGACCGAAAAAGGAGATCGGAGTCTTGTCGCCATAGCCGGTCGTCGTGATCGTGGTCACCGTCCACCAAAGCGCGGCGGGAATGCTGCTAAACGCCTCAGGCTGAGCTTGGCGTTCGGCGAGATAAGCGAGTGTCGACGCGAACAGCGTGATCACGAGAAAGGCGGTAGCGACGCTGAGCAGCGGCTGACGTTCGCTGCGCAACACCCGCAAAACAAGGGCGAAGGCGGGGTTTTGCCGGATCAACTTTAACGCCCAGAGAATCCCAAAAAGCCGGGCATCGGCGGCAGATGCACCCACAACCAACGCCAGTGGGATGGGGAGGGCCGCCAGCAGATCGACGATCGCGGCTGGCGAGCGGGCGGACGTTTCACGGTGTTCCGCGCTCCAGATGCGCGCCGCGTAGAGGATGGCGAAAGCGGCGGCAATGGACAGGCAAGAGCCTGTTAAAATCAGCGCATAGGGAGCCGACACTTCAGGCAGCGTTCCCACCACCATGATGGCGATACCGACCAACACCAAAGGACGCTCAAGCCGCGGATGGGCCGCAAGCTCGGCAAAGCGCTCCTTGAATGTCGATTCTGTTGGCCTATCCAACGAAGCCCCCCTTCGTTCCTATCTGCATCAACATGGATTCGCCCGCACAGTGCAAGCTAATAAACTCCCGAACTGGGTGACCGCTGAATTGCCTATCAAAGCGGGCATATGTCCAGTGTTGCTCTATCAAAATGGTCGTGTGATTGTGATGTGATCTGACCTGGGGGGGTAAGAGATGATTAATCAGCAAAGCCAGGGGCAGGGTGATTGCGCCTCCGAGATTCTGGTCCGGCAGTTTCGGCAAATCCTCGTCTGGCCATTGCAGCTGACGCCGCAAGAGGGAAAAATCACCGCCACGGCATATTGGGAGCATCTGTCATCGCAAGATTCGGCGTGGCAGGAGGTCGACGATCATGATGCGCAGAGTTCTATCGACCTTCGGGAACGGCGCTATGCCGAGTTTGTCGCCTTCACCCCCGACGTGCAGCACTTTCTCTATGGCGAGGGGCAAGCGGCGCATGGCGCAAAGGCACATGCCGGTCGGGCTATACGCACCTTTCGACGGCGCGATGTCGCGACGATCGATCTGGTTCTTCGCAAGGGTGACCCAACACTGACGCTGAATGCCGAGCGGGTCGAACTCTATTTCTTTTATGATGTCGATCTGGTGGTTCTGGCGGTCGAGATCGCAGGAAGCGACATATCACTCGAGCAAGTCCAGGATATAATGTTCCGCTTTGGACGCGCCTATCCAAACGCATGGGATGCCAATGGTGATGGCGCCTGTTGTTGCGCCAGTGTCCAATTACGGTCGCCTGAAGGTACTGTTCTTGCGACATCGGACTATCACCAAAAGGAACATTATCTCGATTTCGCCACCAAACATTTGTCGCCGCGCTTGGCAGACCATTGGTCGTTCCTGCTTCAGCCGCTGATGCCCCACCATGGCAGCAATAATGGACCGATCCTTTATCGGCAGTTGGAGCACCATCGAATCCCGCTGCTGGCGTATCTCGCCGTTGATGATCCTTATCGCATCGGTCGTGATGACTGGATGCGGCTCGGGCTGGCGGCACGGCCAGGACCAAAGGGGCTTGCCCCTTTTGCGGCGGGTTTTCTTGACGGGTTCGAAGAGCGGTATTGCTATGATCGGTTCTGGGACGGGCAACGCGGGCATGATCAGACAGCCACGCGCATGATTTGTTCAGGGCGGGCCTTCATCATGGTCGGGGAGGCCGATAATCCGCGCTTTACCAACGCAGAAACAGGCATTCTTGCGCAGTTTCGCCACCAGTATTTTCTGCTTGGTCTGATTGCCCATTTTCACAAGGCTGCTCTGCTGATCGTTAGGGACCGGCTCGCGTCGGCGATGAGCCAGTTACAGAATTACTCCGCCACAACGGTTAAGCGTTTCAAACGCGAAAGTCGGTTGTGCCATGTAAATTTTCTCCGATTTACGCATCGATATTGGTTTCAAGAGGTTTCCAATCAGCGCCCGGCGCAAGATCTTTTTAGGTTATGGACAAACCATCTTGGTACAGAGCGACTATTTGTCGACGTGCGCGAAGAAATACTCGATATGATCAGCTATCTTGACAGTGACGGTTTGCGAAAACAGGCCAACACAGTCGTTCGGTTAACGGTCGTTACCTTTTTCGGCTTGATTGGCACCCTGGTGACCGGTTTCCTGGGGATGAACCTGATCGATTTGACCCAGGTTTCCCTCGTTCAAAAAACGCTCTATTTCGTCGCGGCGCTCGTACCGATGACTTTTTTCACCTTCTATATTGCCGCGAAATCTCAGCGCCTGGCCGAGTTTGTCGATATCATGTCTGATGAACGGCAATCGATGCGGGTCAAATGGCGTGCTTTTGTGCATGTTTGGGAACGAGGCAGATAGCGGCCGCTTTCAGCGGTTGCAGTGCGACGAAAATAGTTCACCGAAGCCAAGCGGCCTGCCTCATTCCGTTTGGCTTGAGATGGTTGTTTTCATCGATGTTTGGCGTCCATGGAGGCCACCGACAATGTGCCCGGAGCCGGACCACCCGCGTCTTTGGTCTGGCCAGCGGTATGGCCCGTAACCTATGGAGCGTCGTTCGATATTCCGCGTAAAGGAAGCGATGAATGAAGACCCGTGCCGCCGTTGCCTTTGAAGCGAAGAAGCCGCTTGAAATCGTCGAGCTCGATCTGGAAGGCCCAAAGGCCGGTGAAGTGCTCGTCGAGATCATGGCAACAGGCATTTGCCATACCGATGCCTATACGCTGGACGGTCTGGACAGCGAGGGTCTGTTCCCTTCGGTGCTTGGTCATGAGGGCGCGGGGATTGTGCGCGAGGTCGGCGAGGGGGTGACATCGGTCAAGCCCGGCGACCATGTCATTCCGCTCTACACCCCTGAATGCCGCCAGTGTAAATCATGCCTTAGCGGCAAAACCAATTTGTGCACCGCGATCCGCGCCACCCAGGGCAAGGGGTTAATGCCCGATGGCACGACGCGCTTTTCCTATCAGAGCAAGCCGATCTTCCATTATATGGGCTGTTCGACCTTTTCGAACTTCACCGTCCTGCCCGAAATCGCCGTTGCAAAAATCCGTGAGGACGCGCCGTTCAAGACGAGCTGCTATATTGGCTGCGGCGTCACCACCGGGGTGGGGGCTGTCGTGAACACGGCGAAGGTGCAGGTCGGTGATACGGTCGTGGTGTTCGGGCTGGGGGGGATTGGCCTCAACGTGCTGCAGGGCGCGCGGATGGCCGGGGCGAGCAAGATTGTCGGGGTCGATATCAATCCCGCGCGCGAGGAATGGGGCAAGCGCTTTGGCATGACCCATTTCGTTAATCCGGGCGATGTCGAAGATCTGGTCGCGCATCTCGTCGCGCTGACCGATGGCGGCGCTGATTATAGCTTCGACTGCACCGGCAACACAACGGTGATGCGCCAGGCGCTCGAATGCTGCCATCGCGGCTGGGGCACCTCGATCATCATCGGTGTGGCGGAGGCGGGCAAGGAAATCAGCACCCGTCCGTTCCAGCTCGTTACTGGGCGCAACTGGCGGGGCACTGCTTTTGGTGGTGCCAAGGGCCGCACCGACGTGCCCAAGATCGTCGACTGGTATATGAACGGAAAGATCGAGATCGACCCGATGATCACGCATGTCCTAAAGCTCGAGGACATCAACAAGGGCTTTGATCTGATGCATGCCGGTGAAAGCATCCGATCCGTTGTGCTGTTTTGATCGGCCTCGCTGGGCCCGCCGCAGCCGAGCACGCTTCAGAATTTCGGTCGGGCCCGCCTTGTCGATGAAGGCTTTTCGTCCTGATCAGAGACCTGTGCACTCGCGGCGATGCTGATATATGCGGGTCGGGAGGTGGCGTCTGCCAGACAGCCGCTTGATTTCATCATTTGCGCTGCAGAAAAATCACAATGAACCAACAGCCCGCCCATCTGGATCGACCCCGTCTCACGCGCGAATGGTGGCGTGGTGCGACCATCTATCAGATCTATCCGCGCAGTTTCGCTGATTCGAACGGTGACGGTATTGGGGATCTCCCCGGCATTACTGCGCATCTCGATCATGTCGCCTCCCTGGGGGTTGATGCAATCTGGCTTTCACCCTTTTTCCCGTCGCCGATGAGGGATTTCGGTTATGACGTGTCTGATTATTGCGATGTCGATCCGATCTTCGGGACGCTCGATGATTTCGACGCTCTGATCGAACGCGGCCATGCGTTGGGCCTTAAGATCATTATCGATCAGGTTTATTCGCATACCAGCGATGCGCATCCATGGTTTCAGCAAAGCCGGGCCGATCATTCCAATGCCAAAGCGGATTGGTATGTTTGGGGGGATGCCAAGGCTGATGGGTCGCCGCCAAGCAACTGGCAATCGGTATTCGGCGGCCCGGCCTGGACCTGGGACGCGCGGCGCGGCCAATATTACATGCATAATTTCCTCAGCAGCCAGCCGCAGCTTAATGTCCATAACCCCGATGTGCAGGATGCCTTGCTCGCGACGGCGCGCTTCTGGCTCGATCGGGGCGTTGATGGCTTCCGGATGGATGCGATCAATTTCTCAATGCATGATCCGGCGTTCACGGATAATCCGCCCGCGCCGCCCAGTACCGCCCCGCGCACGCGGCCCTTTGATTTCCAGTTGCACGTGCATAATCAATCGCATGCCGATATCCCCCGCTTTGTCGCGCGGATTCGTGCCCTGCTCGACGATTACGGCAATCGTTTCACCGTGGCCGAAATCGGCGGCGCGGATAATGATCATGAAATGAAGGCGTTTACTGCCGATAATCGCCATTTCGACAGTGCCTATGGGTTTGATTTTCTCTATGCCCGGCAACTGACCCCAGAATTGGTGCGCGAGGCGACCGAACGCTGGCCGGACCGGCCAGGGCTTGGCTGGCCGAGCTGGGCGTTTTCCAACCATGATGCGCCGCGGGCGGTTTCGCGCTGGGCTGCGCCTGAGCGTAGGGACGGCTATGCACGGCTGACGATGCTGTTGCTGCTGTGCCTGCGCGGTGATGTTTTCATCTACCAGGGCGAGGAGCTGGGCCTCAGTCAGGTCGAAATCGGCTTTGATGACCTGAAGGACCCGGAGGCAATCGCCAATTGGCCGCTAACGCTGAATCGCGATGGCGCGCGAACGCCTTTGCCCTGGTGTCCTGGCTCACCCGGTTTGGGCTTTTCGTCGGGCAAGCCGTGGCTGCCAATGGGCGATGATCATGCCGCGCTGACGATAAGCGCGCAGAATGCCGATCCCGAATCGATGCTGGCCTTCACCCGGACGCTTGTGGCGTTGCGCAACGACAGCGACGCGCTGCTGCTGGGCGCGATGCAGGTGATCGAGGCTTCGGATCAGTTGCTCGTGTTCGATCGCTCGGTGCCGGGCGAGACGATGCTGTGCGTCTTCAATCTTGGCGCGCAACCGATCCACTGGGCACCGGTCGAGCCGGCCCGCTGGCAGATCGTCGCACAGGTCGGGACGATCGAAGATTGGGCGCTGGGGCCTTTTGCTGGCTATGTCGCAAGGACAGCGGGCACATGAATGCGATAGCGTTGCTGGCAGCAGCCCCTGCTTCTACCAAACGGGTGGCCGGTCTTGCCTCGCCGGATAATGTCGCGCTGGTCTCGATGAGTGACGAGGATGGCCACTGGACCCATCCCTGGGGCTGCGGGCAGGCGATCCGCTACGTTGCACCGGACAAGCGCCGGTGATTGTCCGCCTGATCCTTTTTCTTGGCGCGATATTGCTGGCTGGCGGGATGGGCCAGGCCAAAAAGCCCTCTGCCGGCGGCAGCTTCATTGACATAGCTGCGCTTGCCTCCAGCAATATCGGTGCGGCGCATGTCACGATCTGGCTGCCACCGGGCTATGGCCGCGGCAAGCAGCGTTACGGCGTGGTCTATATGCAAGACGCCGAAAATCTGTTCTTTCTCGATAAATCCAACTTTAAGAAGATTTGGGCGGCCGACAAATCGGTGATGCGGCTGGTTGCCGACAAGGCAATTGATCCGGTGATCATCGTTGGCATTTACAGTCACGGTGCCGACCGCGCGCGCACTTATTTGCCGCAGCGGCTGTTTGAGTCGCTTAGCCCCGATATGAAGGCGCAGATCACCCCGTTCCTGAAGGGGCCGGTCCGATCGGATGCCTATCTGAGATTTCTGGTCAGCGAACTCAAGCCAATGATCGACAAACGCTATCGGACGCGCCCTGATCGCGATCATACAGCAATCATGGGATCAAGCATGGGCGGGCTGATTTCGCTCTATGCCATTGCCGAATATCCCCAAGTGTTCGGCATGGCGGGGTGCGTTTCAACGCATTGGCCGCTCGTCAATCCGGTGCTCAGCGACACCCGCCGTGCTGAATTGCAGTCCGCCTGGGATCATTATCTCACGGATCGGCTGGGTCCGCCCGATGGCCGCCATATCTGGTTCGATCATGGCGACCAGACGCTCGACGGTTTTTATGGTCCCTGGCAGACCGCCATCGATGCCACACTGATCCGGATCGGCTGGCAGCCGCAGCGCGATTTCGAAACGCGCAGTTATCCGGGGGCCGCCCATGAGGAAGATGCCTGGGCAGCGCGACTTGATGAGATTTTTAGCTGGCTGCTGGGCCGACACGTGAATGACTGAAGGAACGTTCTGGACCATCATTCGGAGCGACAAGGCGATGGCCGTGATTGATAAAGCCATCGCCCGGTGCAGGATGAACTTCCCCTCGCACCGCGAAATGCTGGCCGCGCTGGCCTGACCCTCCGAACAAAGGACTGATCATGGCCCTCGCGCCCGCTCAACCAACCGCCACC
>JAIERC010000270.1 GCA_019747165.1 Sphingomonas sp.
GAAAAGCACTGATTTCAAGCGGGCGGGCGACCTTGGCCAGCACCTTTTCAATCTCTTCGGCAACGATCACCCGGATACCGAGCTCTTCCATATTGCGCTCGAAAGCACCGTCAGCGAGCCTTGCCCTGATCCTAGCTGCTGTCGTCGGGCCGAGATCGGAAGCGATCAGCGCCTCCTCAATCTGGTCCAGCGTGTCCGTATCAAGTCTGGCTGATCCGAGGCCCGCAAGGTTGCCGATCAGCCGATCTGAAGTGCGCTTGAAGCCGCCAAGCAGCTTTTCGTGCCAGGCGGTGGTCATGCCGGCTCCCCAATCAACCGCGTGCCATCGACGCCAGTGATGGTCATCGCCACAATTTCTCCTACCATCGGCGGGTGCGCCGGGTCACCCGGGACACGGATTTCCGCAAAATTCGGCGCGTGCCCGCGATCACCGGGGCGCTCAACCAGAATTGACTGCACCGAGCCGACCTGACTTGCCAGCCACGCCGTTCGTCTTGCCGACGCGGCGTCTCGCAGCGTGGCTGCGCGCGTTTTGCGGATCGCGGGCGATACCTGCGGCATGCGCGCGGCGGGGGTGCCCTCACGGGGCGAATAGGGAAAGATATGCGCGTGGACGATATCGCAATCATCGATCAGCGCCGCGCTGTTGGCGAACATGGCGTCATCCTCGGTCGGAAATCCAGCGATCAGGTCGGCGCCAATCGCAATGCTTGGCCGGGCACGCTTTAAGCGCTCGACGATCCGCACTGAATCAGCGCGACTATGCCGCCGCTTCATGCGCTTCAGGATCATGTCGTCGCCAGCCTGCAAGGACAAATGAAGATGCGGCATGATCCGCAGTTCCCCGGTCACAAGGTCGAACAGCCGATCATCAATTTCAATCGAATCGAGTGACGAAAGCCGCAATCTTTGGAGCGTCGGCACGTGCCGCAAGATGCGTTCGATCAGCATCGCCAGCGTCGGGCTGCCGGGCAGATCGGGGCCGTAGCTGGTCAAGTCGACCCCGGTAAGGACGATTTCCTGATAGCCAGCGGCGACGAGTGACGCGACACGATCGACCACGGCGCCAGCCGGCACCGAACGGCTGTTTCCGCGGCCATGCGGGATAATGCAAAAGGTGCAGCGATGATCACAGCCATTTTGCACCTCAACAAAGGCGCGGGCATGCGCGTCAAAGCTGGTGGCAAGATGCGGGCTGGTTGCGCGCACCGCCATGATATCGCTCACCATCACGGTTTCGGTGCCGCGCCAAGCGGCCGGATCGAGCTTTTCGGCATTGCCAATCACGCGGGAAACTTCGGGCATCGCCGCGAAGCCCGCCGGATCGATCTGCGCCGCGCACCCCGTGACGACAATGGCGGCTTCCGGGCGGTCCCGATGCGCCCGGCGGATTGCTGCGCGAGTCTCGCGCACCGCGCGCTGCGTCACCGCGCAACTGTTGATGACGACCATGTCGCGCCCGGCATTGATGGTGCGGATTGTTTCGCTCTCGGCCAGGTTCAGCCGACAGCCAAGCGTGATGATTTCCGGATCAACGGTGCGGGCAGCAACAGGGGCAGGGGGGACGGCGGGCATTCCCGTCGATCTAGGGGCCGCTCCCGGTGAAGTCCACTGCACTGCCGCGATTAGCCCGCCTTGCGCGCATCATCGTCAGCGACATCCAGATCGGTCGTTATTGTCGGCGTGCTGCGCAGCAACCGCTTTTCGGCAAGCAGGCGACGCGCGTTTGCAGCCGTTAGCGGGCGCCCGTAAAGATAGCCCTGGCCCTTGCTGCATCCCATTGCGCGAAGCCGTTCCTCGATGGCGGCATCCTCGATTCCCTCGGCGGTGATCGGCAGGTTCAGGCTCTCGCCAAGCCGCACGATCGCATTGACGATTGCGGCGCTTTCGGCGTTCACATTAATTGATCCGACAAAGCTGCGATCGATCTTGATCCGGTCAAACGGCAGGGCGCGCAAATGGGCGAGCGAGCTATACCCCGTTCCAAAGTCGTCAAGCGCGATGCGGATGCCCTGATTTTTGATACTGCCAACGATCGACTGCGCGAGAGCGAGATTGTCGAACAGCGCCACCTCAGTAATCTCAAGTTCCAGGCGGCTCGCTGGAAACCCCGTTTCGGTGAGCACCTTGACGATTTTCTGGGCCAGCCAGGGGTCTTTCAGTTGCAGCGGGGAGATATTGACCGACAGACTCAAGCTCTGTTCCCAATCTTTCGCGATCAAAAACGCCTGGCGCATCACCGACAGCGACAAATCGCTGATCAGCCCGGTATCCTCGGCGATCGCGATGAATTTTTCAGGGGGGATCAGCCCACGCGTGGGATGTTCCCATCGTGCCAGCGCCTCAAAGCCAAATAGCCGACCGGTGCTAAGGTCGATTTGCTGTTCGAAATAGGGAACGATTTCCTGCCGCGGGATCGCGGTGCGAAGCCCAACTTCAAGTTCGTTGCGCGCCTTGAGTTCACGCTCCATTGATTGGTCGAACCAGGCGAAGCGGTTGCGACCAGTATTTTTGGCCGCATACATGGCGATATCGGCGCTGCGCATCAGCGCATCGATGCTTGCACATCCATGATCTGTCCGGGCAATGCCAATCGAGGCGCTGATCTGTAATTGCAGGCCATCAGACACAAAGGGCTGGGCGACCCGCGATACAAGCCGTTCGGCGATCCGCTCGACGGTATCGGGATGCGCGGGATCAAACAGGAATGCACAGGCGAATTCATCGCCGCCCAGCCGCCCCATCAACGCCACCGACGGCATCGCCCGGGCAATTTCTTCCGAAACCAGCCGCAACAGCCCATCGCCGGTGGCGTGGCCATGCATATCGTTGATGGTCTTGAAGTGATCGAGATCAAGCATCAGCATCGCCAATGCCTTTTGCCGACGCTCAGCCTGAACCAGCAGCGCCGCGCCCTCTTCGGCCAGCGAACGCCGATTGAGAAAGCCTGTCAGCGGATCACGCGCCGCGAGCAATTGCGCGCGTTCTTCGGCGGCGGCTCTCACTTCAACCTCGCGGCGCAACTCATTATGACGCCGCCACCCGATCAGAATCAGGGCAACGTTGAGCAACAGGGCAATCACCAATGTTCGGTCGGTTGGGTCGCCGGTGGCGAAATAATATTTGATCGCGCTCGACAACGCCGAACTGCCCGTGCCGACAAACAACAGGATCGCCGCCACGGTGATCGCGCCACTCGTCAGGTCGCGGCGAGCGGTTCTTGGCTTATGGGCGTTGTCGGCCATTTCCAGCGTCATTAGGGGATACCCCTGTCGGTTCATGGCCGGGAATGTAGACGATGGTCGTGTAGATGATCTTAAACCGGATGGTTGCGAAACTATGACGGTTGAGCTAGGGGGACGCTTGATCGCCTCCTTGCAGGAAGCAAAAAAGAGCAAGCCCAAGGGCTAAGCTGGCCGACGAGGTTTCGTCCGCCAGCTTCTTTTGCGTTTCTGGCGGGAGGTTGATCGGTAACGGAGTCTAACGATGTTCGACAGTCTCAGCGAACGGCTTGGCGGTGTGTTCGATCGGCTACGGGGGCGCGGTGCGCTGACCGAGGCGGACGTGCGCGCGGCGATGCGCGAAGTGCGCGTGGCGCTGC
The DNA here is from genome assembly GCA_019747165.1 of Sphingomonas sp. Classification (GTDB taxonomy): domain Bacteria; phylum Pseudomonadota; class Alphaproteobacteria; order Sphingomonadales; family Sphingomonadaceae; genus Sphingomonas. The sequence continues at coordinate 3,602 of JAIERC010000270.1, forward strand.
TCGAGGCTGACGTTGCGCTGCCAGTGGCGCGCGATTTCGTCGACAAGGTGACCGAGCAGGCGGTCGGCCAGAATGTGCTGCGCTCGGTGACGCCGGGGCAGATGGTCGTCAAGATCGTCAACGACGCGCTGACTGAAATGCTTGGCGCCGACGAGAGCGAACTCGCGCTCGACGTGACCCCGCCGGCGATCATCATGATGGTCGGTCTGCAGGGCTCGGGCAAAACAACCACGACGGCCAAGATCGCCAAGCGACTGACCAAGCGTGACGGCAAAAAGGTGCTGATGGCGTCGCTCGACGTCAATCGCCCCGCTGCGCAGGAACAGCTAGCGACGCTCGGCACGCAGGCCGAAGTCGCGACGCTGCCGATCGTGGCGGGCCAGCGCCCTGTCGAGATCGCCCGGCGCGCGCTACAGGCGGCGAAGCTGCAGGGCTATGACGTGCTGATGCTCGACACCGCGGGCCGACTGCATGTCGATCAGGCGCTGATGGACGAGATGAAGGCGATCGCGGATATCGCGACGCCGAATGAAATCCTGCTCGTGGTTGACGCGCTGACTGGCCAAGACGCGGTCAATGTCGCGCAGAATTTCAGTGAGCAGGTGCCGCTGACCGGCGTGGTGCTGACCAGGATGGATGGCGATGCGCGCGGCGGTGCGGCGCTGTCGATGCGCGCCGTCACCGGCAAGCCGATCAAGTTTGCCGGCACCGGCGAAAAGATGGACGCGATCGAGGCGTTTCATCCGGGGCGCGTGGCTGGGCGCATCCTCGGCATGGGCGATGTCGTCAGCCTGGTCGAGCGGGCAGCGGAATCGATCCAGGTCGAAGATGCCGAGCGGATGGCCGCGAAGATGGCCAAGGGCCATTTCGACATGGACGATCTGCGCGCGCAACTGGCGCAGATGCGGCGGATGGGCGGGCTCGGCGCGCTGGCGGGGATGATCCCCGGCATGAAGAAAGCACAGGCCGCCGCCGCTGCTGGTGCAGTCGATGAGCGGCTGTTGCTGCGGATGGACGCGATGATCACGTCAATGACGCAGAAGGAGCGCTCCAAGCCTGAAATTCTCTCCGCCAAGCGCAAGATCCGCATCGCCAAGGGCAGCGGCACGACCGTGCAGGACGTCAACAAGTTGCTGAAGATGCATCAGGAAATGGCCACCGCCATGAAGAAGATCAAGAAGATGGGCGGCATGAAGGGCATGATGGCGATGCTCGGCAAGGGCGGCATGGGTGGATTGGGCAACGCGCTGGGCGGGCCTGAGCTTGGCGACATGATGGGGAAGGCGGGTGGCGGTCTGCCGGGCCTGGGCGGGGGCAATCCCCTGAATGGGCCCATTGGCGGCATGCCGAAACTGCCGCCGGGTTTCGAAAATTTCATCAACAAGAAGAAATAATGGCTTCGGCCACAAATCATCTGATCAGAAAGAAGAGAGAACTAAATTATGGCACTGAGCATTCGTTTGTCGCGTGGCGGCTCCAAGAAGCGTCCTTATTACCGCGTTGTCGTCGCTGACGCGCGGTCCCCGCGCGATGGCCGCTTCATCGAGAAGATCGGCACCTATAACCCGCTGCTCGCCAAGGACAGCCCGGAGCGCATCAAGCTCGATACTGACCGTGCCAAGCATTGGCTGAGCGTCGGCGCGCAGCCGACCGACCGCGTCGCGCGTTTCCTTGACGTGCTGGGTGTCAAGGAACGTCCGGCCCGCAGCAACCCGAACAAGGGCAAGCCCGGCGAAAAGGCGACCGAACGCGCTGAAGAGCGCGCCGAAAAGCTGAAGGCGGCTGAAGAAGCTGCGGCAGCGGCAGCAGCCGCTCCGGCGCCTGAGCCCGAGCCCGAAGTTGTCGCCGAAGAGCCCGCCGCCGAAGAAGCGGTCGCCGAGGAAACGGCGCCTGCCGCCGCTGAAACCGAAGAAAAGCCTGCTGAGGCATAATGCCCACGGATCGCCCCGTTACCCTGGCCGTCGTGATCGGCGCGCATGGGGTGGCGGGGGAGGTGCGGCTGAAGGTCTTCGCTGAGGACCTGAAGCCGTACAAGAGTTTCAACCAAGGCGCTTTCACGCTGAAATCTGCGCGCGTCGGCAGCAACGGCACGATAGCGCGTTTTGCCGAAATCGCCGATCGCAATGCGGCCGAGGCGATGCGCGGCACCGAACTCACCGTTCCCCGGTCGAGCCTGCCGCCCTTGGCGGACGGCGAATATTATCACGCTGATATCCTGGGGCTGCCAGTAGTGACCGATACGGGCGACGCCGTGGGGGTCGTTGTGGCGATCGACAATTTCGGTGCGGGCGACGTGCTGGAAATTGAACGCCCCGACAAGAAGCGTTTCATGGTACCAATGCGGGTGGAGGCGGTCCCCGAATGGGATGATGCCCGGTTGGTCATTACGGCCAGCTATATCGGCTAACACCCCCTTGCGCCCCAACTCCTACTATGTTAGTAGGATATTAGATGCATGAGTTGTCCGTTCCTTCGGCGCCTCCCTTGGATCACCCGCTTTGGTCCAAAATCTCCTGTTATTCGATCGGCCCTGCAGACGCGGCCTTTGGCTTTACTCACCGGCTTGCGCGTGAGAATGGCTGGACGGTTGCTTATGCCAACCGCGTCATTGAGGAATATCGTCGGTTCTGCTTTTTAGCAGTGACAGCGGGGCAGGAGGTTACCCCCTCCGATGCTGTCGATCAGGCATGGCACCTGCACCTTACCTATACCCGTGATTATTGGGCGCGTTTTTGCCCCGATGTCCTGGGCTGCGCGCTCCATCATGGCCCAACTGCGGGCGGTGATGCCGAGCGCCATCGCTTTTTCGATCAGTACGCTGCCACGCTGAAGGCCTATGAAGCGGTCTTCGGCTTGCCCCCGGCCGATATCTGGCCCGGTGCGCAGCGGCGGCTGGTTGAGGACCCGAAAGCGTGGCGGGTCACCCCACGCGACTATCTAATCATTTCCAGGACGTCGCTGCGCCGGTGGTCGCTGTTCGCACTTGCCGGATTGACCGCTGCGATCCTGTTTTGGTGGAGGAGCTGAAGTCATGGAATTTGTGACCGGATTGGGCGTATTCAATCTTCCCGGTGGGGCATTTCTGGCGCTCTATGGCGCCCTGTTCGTGATGGCGATCATCGCCAGCTTGGTCCTCGCTCGCGTAATGCGGCCTGGGGGCAGTGCGATCCCCGAAAGCGACCCCGACGCGCTCGCCTATCTGACCGGGGGCAGCGCGCGCATGGCGGAAAGCCTGGTTGCAAGCCTGTTAGAGGCCAAGGCGCTGATGATGGAAGGCAGCAATAGATTGAGGATCGTCGCGCAACCCAACGATGCGCGCCCGGCGGGACGGGCGATACTGGCGCTGCCTTCGCCCGCCTCTTGGGCGGCGGTAGCGCGCGCGGCGCGGGCACCGGCCGCTGCCATCGAGCAGAAACTGATACGATCCGGCCTGATGATCGACAAGGCGCGCATGATGCCGCTGCGCTTATGGCAAGCGGCGCCTTTCCTGCTGCTAATCGGCTTTGGTGCGATCAAGTGGCAGATTGGCGTAGCGCGCGACAAGCCGGTGGGGTTTCTGACCGCCTTGCTGGCGGTGACGATCGTCGTTGCGATGATCCGGCTGCTGGCGGTTGATCGCCGAACGAAAAGCGGCCTGGCGGCGCTGTCCGCGGCACGGGATCGCTTCGAGCGCCTGCGCCGGGCCCCCGCTGCGGGTGAGGCGGCGCTCGCGGTGGCGCTGTTCGGTACTACGGTGCTGGCAGGATCAGCGCTGTCGGACTTTCACAGAATGCGGGCGGCAAGCGGCGGTGACGCCGGGATTGCGAGTGACAGTGGATCGAGTGACGGCAGCAGCGGAGGGGGCTGTGGCGGTGGTGGCTGCGGCGGGTGCGGGAGCTGATCAGACCGCGCGCTGCGGCCCGGCAGCGACAAGCTTGGCTGGGGTGGGCAGGACCAGACGGTTCCGGCCCGCACCCTTTGCCGTATAGAGATTGATATCGGCAATCTTCATCGCAACGCCAAAGCTAGACTCGCCGACCAGAACAAGGCCGACACTCGCTGTTACCGGTCGAATCAGTTCAGGCACCCGATCGGCAGCATATCGCGTGATGCGTTGCCGCAGGCGTTCGGCTTGGTCCTGCACCTCTTGGGCATTGCCATAGAGCAGCAGCACGAATTCTTCGCCGCCAATCCGACCAACCTCTGCATTGCCCGAGGCAAGAGCCGCGCCGGCCGCCTGGATTACCCGATCGCCCACATCATGGCCATGATGGTCGTTGACTGCCTTGAAGAAATCGAGATCGACAATGGCGATGGCATAAGGCCGTCGGT
>JAIERC010000030.1 GCA_019747165.1 Sphingomonas sp.
AGGATAAGAAATGCGTGCCATGGAGAAGATCCTTTGATTGATGCGTGTCCGCGTCACTGCGGATGCACATCAACTAGTTTATACCGAACGTTCGGTACAGTTAGCTTTGCTACGCACCGCTAAAGGATAGCTTCGCCATCGATCACAGCAAAGAGGCGGGGGCAGATTGGCCTGCCCCCGCCCTGCCGTTAGAACGAGATGACGTCGAATTGGCTCACCCCATACCCCGTTCAACCTGAGCGAAGTCGAAGGGCATGTGCAGCGCGAGGGCTTCGACCTCGCTGAGGCCGAACGGGGGTAAGGTTCAATCGACCGGACGTAATCAACCCCTATTCGATTACCCCGCGCGCCTTATCGAGCCGGCCGGCATAAGCATCGATTACCGCTGCAGTTCGCCCGGCATAGTCAGTCGCATCGGCAAAGCGCCGTTCCTCAATCGCTTCCCGCACCCCGGGCAGCGTTTTGGCCCCATAGCCAGTGAAGCGACCGGGCGCGTAAATCAGATTGCGAAACCAGGGACGACCCGGCAGGCCTTTGTCGTCGATCAGCAACTGATCGATATCGGCGAGCAAGGCATTCAGCTTCACTCGGGTCGCTGGGCTCAGCGCTGCCCCTTTGGCCCCATAGGCAGCATCATAGGCGGTTGCGCTCGCCTTTAGGCGGGCAACCGCGTTCTCCAGCACGGCGAGCTCGATATAAGGCGTCGGCGTAACCGGGGGCGGCGCGGCGACAGGATCGAGCGGATCGGTCGCAAGGCCAAAAGCGCCGTCCGCGACCAGCTTCAACCGCTTCTGATCAGCACTGCGACGATCGCTCGCCAACGTTTTCACCTCGGCGAGATAGCCCGAAACAGCAGTCGCGAAATCGCCGAAACGCTGGGGCGGCGTCTCCGCGGCTGCCATCCGCAGCACAATGCGACCAACCGTCTTGGAGAGCACTGCGCCGTAAACCAGCCCCGGATCGTCAAAGGTCGTATAATGGTGATAGCTGTCATAGATTGAGTGATAGACGCCGTCGCTCTCATCCTCGCCGCCATAGGAAATGTTGAGCGCTGGCAGACCAAGATGCTGGAGAAAGGCCGAATAGTCCGAACCTGAGCCAAGCGGCCCGATCGCCAGATCACCCCCCGCCTCGGCCCCGGCCAGCAAGTCTGCCGGGAATCTGCCACCACCAAAGGCATCGGCGCGGATCCCCTTTTGCAGGCGCTCAAGCACGCTGCGGCCTGTCTGCGGATCTGTCACGTCTGCGGCGACGCTACTGACGAGATGCTGGTAATCATGGCTGCCCTGCGCGCTCAGAAAACCGCGCCCGTTGCCGTCGGTATTGATATAGATCAGCGCCTTGGCCTTGAGCTCATCGGCATGGGTTTCGGCCCACTCGGTCGATCCGATCAGGCCAGGTTCCTCCCCGTCCCAGCTAGCATAGACGATCGTGCGATCGGGCCGCCAGCCAGTCTTCAACAGCGCACCGAGCGCCTTAGCCTCAGACAGCATTGCCACATTGCCCGACAGCGGATCCTGCGCGCCGAACACCCAGCCATCATGATGATTGCCCCGAACGATCCACTGATCGGGATATTTCGCGCCCTTCAGCGTCGCGATCACATCGTAAAGCGGCTTCAACGTCCAGTCGGACTTGACCGCCAGATGCACCTTCACACCACCGTCCCCGCCAAGATGATAGGTCAACGGCAGACCGCCCCGAAAATTCGCCGGTGCCTTGCGGCCGCCGAGCTGGCTAAGCAACTTGGTCGCATCGCCATAGGAAATGGGCAGCGCTGGAATTTTCAGGATAGTCGGGGCCGTCTCCCGCGTGAGTCTTTTGGCCCCGTCGGTCGCGCCGATGCCGGGCGTGAGCGGATCACCAGGCGCAACAACCAGATCGACAACCGATCCGCGCTGCACCCCGGTTGGCGGCCGCGTGCCGCCCTTGGGATAGGGATCGCCGACAACATAGCCGTCCTGCGCGGGGTCGGAATAGATCAGACTGCCAATCGCGCCATGTTCCTGCGCCAGCTTGGGTTTCAATCCGCGCCAGCCGCCACCGTAACGGGTGATAACGATCTTGCCCTTAACGCTGATGCCGCGCCGCTCAAGCGCCTCATAATCCTCGGGCAGGCCGTAATTGACATAAACCAGATCGGCGGTGACATCGCCGTCACCCTGAAAGGCGACATAGGGCGGCAAGGCGTTTGCCAGTTTGCCCGATGTATCGTCCTCCGCAATCGTCGGCTCCTGGCCGCCAAGCTTGATCGCGTTGGGCGCGATCATCTCGATCGTGGTGGCGATCGGCGTCGGATAGAGCACCTGGAACGTCTCGATGTGCGCATCCCAGCCCCATGATTTGAACAAGGCGAGCGTCGCCTCGGCATTGGCTTTGTTATGCGGCGATCCGACCTGATTGGGCTCGGCCGACATGCGCTTCAGCCACTCGATCTGATCGGCGGCGCTGACCTGCGCATCGAAGGCCGCCTCCAGCGCCGCACCGCTTTTTGGCCCGGCAGCGGGCGCAGCGGTTGCCAGCGCTAGCCCTGAAATCGCGGCGAGCAGCATTGCATGTCTGGCCATAAATCCCCCCTGTCCGGTTTATCGTTATCGGGGAGTTTGGCGAGGCCGGTGCGGACACGCAAGCATTGATACATAGCGTCGCCAAGCGCCGGTAATCACGGCAACGGATCCGCCCGGAGCAGCGCGGCCATGCCAGCGACATCGCTTGCCACTTGGTCGGCAAGCCGAGCTTCCATTGCCCGATAGCGGGCAAGCACATCGCGGCCTGCATCCGTCAGCCGCGCGCCTCGCCCCTTGCCGCCGCCAGCCGTCGCCTCGACCAATCGATCCAGGAAACAGCGGTTCATGCTGTCGACCAGCAACCAGGTCCGCCGATAGCTCATACCCAGCGCGCGCCCGGCGGCAGAGATTGATCCGCTGCGGTCAATTGCCTCCAGCAGATCGGCCTTGCCCGGCCCCATGGCGGGTTCATCACCACAATAAAGCTGCAGCTTCAATTTAAGCGGACCAACGCGCATCACAGCCTCTCCTGGCGCCACCTTAGCATTGATAATCCCGCCGGGTAACGCCTGAAGCGGGGCCCGCCTGCGTTGCGTAACCCGCGCTCTTTGCTACGACCTGTCGCCAGCAGAGAGGAAACCCGCATGCCGCTATATGAAGTTGAGGGCAAACGCCCCGTTGTCGCACCCGAGGGGGCCTGGGTTGCGCCAAGCGCCGATGTGATTGGCGAGGTATTTCTGGGCGCGCAATCAAGCGTCTGGTTCGGGGCGGTGATCCGCGGTGACAACACACCGATGATCATCGGCGCGCGCACCAATATTCAGGAATCGGCGATGCTCCATTCCGATTATGGCGCGCCGCTAACGATCGGCGAAGGCTGCACCATCGGCCATCATGCCATCCTGCACGGCTGCACGATCGGCGATTCGGTGCTGATCGGCATGGGCGCAATTGTCCTCAACCGCGCCGTGATTGGCGCAGGCTGCATCGTCGGCGCAGGGGCGCTCGTCACCGAAGGCAAGGAATTTCCACCCAACAGCCTGATCGTCGGCAGCCCGGCAAGGGCCATCCGCGAACTCGATGCCGCAGCCGCCGCTATGCTCAAGGCGTCCGCCGATCATTATGTCGACAAGAGCCAAACCTATGCCAAAGGGCTGACCCGCGTCGATTGACGCCGACTAGCCCCGATGTTGACCGGTTACTTGACCCAGGCGGTCACCGCCGGCCGGGTCCGATCGGCGAGCTGCTGGCGAATTCCCATCAGCGCCACCGTCCGCTTGGCCCCGCCCTGCGACGCGGGCGGCAAATTCTTCTCGGCAAAGGCAAGTATCTTCGCCGGCATCGCCGGATCGCTCGACCCCGACCCCAGGCTGGGGACATAGCCGGACCGCGTGCTCGTCTCCAGGAAGCTGTTCACGAGGTCGAGATGCGCCACCGCATAATCAAAGGCGAGATCGGCATGCCGACCGGAAATCGCGCGCAATAGGCTCGATTTCTGCGGTGCCGTAAAATCATCCGCGGTCATCAGTTCCAACGCCTGCTTCGCAAGCGCCGGATCGCGCGTTGACCCGAGCAACTGCACATAGCCGTTACGCACGACCGGGTTGGTGGTGGCGCGAGTGAGCTTCAGCAACGCATCCCACTCGGCCGGCGTGGCGTTGACCGCATAAGTCGCCAGGATCGGACCGCGAATGGCGGGCGGGATCGCACTGCCATCGGCAATCAGCGCCGCCACATAGCGCCGCGCTGCCGCTGCCACCTCGGCATCGCCATTCACGCCCAGACGCCGGATGGCATTTTCGCGCAAATTGGTGATCAATGGCGATTCACCGGCCTGTTCTTCGAAGCCAACCCGCTTCATCACTGGTCCCAGAAAAGCGACAGTCCGAGCGCGCACCGGTGCCTCCAAGGGCGTGCCTTCAAACACCCCGATGATCGTGCCGAGCTGATCGGAGACCTTGGCCAGTTCCAGCGGATTTGCGTCGGGCTTCACCTCACCAACCAACGCAAGGTACCGCGCCAGATCCTGATCCCCGCTGAGCGCCAGCGCAAAATCGTCGCCAAGGGTGCCAAGCCGATCGGTGAGCTCCATTTTGGTATAGTCGCGCACCAGCGCGGCATGCCCGGCATCGTCATAGCGCGCGCGCAAATAGCTGCCCTTGTCACGGTTGAGGACAACAGTGCCGCAACCCTGAACATTAACAAGTGTCGGCGCTTCGCCGCTCACGACCGTGCTCGTCACTGGCCCACCAACCATGCCCAGCGTCAGCGGAACATGCCAGGTTTGCGATTTCTTCGATGGCGCATCGAGCCCGAACCGGCCTTGCGAGAGCAGCACCTGAGTCTGCCCATTGGCGCAGGTTGCTCCGGTCAGCGTGACCATCGGCACACCGCCTTGCAGCGTAAAATCATGCGCGCTCGTAACCACTGGTTTACCCGAGGCTTTTTCGAGTTCGGTCCAAAGCTGGTCGGTCTCGGTGTTCCGGTATTTGAATTTCGCCATGTAGTTGCGAATGCCCGCCCGGAACGCATCGGCGCCGATCGTGGATTCGATCATGCCAATCACGGCCTGGCCCTTTTGATAGGTGATGCCGTCAAACGCCTCGCCGATCTGATCGACGGTTTCGACCTTACGGATGATCGGGTGCGTGGCTGCCGTCGCATCCAGCCCGATCGCGCCCTCCCGATCATTGGCCACGGCGCTTGCCTTGGAAAACCAATCGGGGTTCAGATCATTGCTGGCCTTGTTTTCCATCCAGGACGCGAAGCCCTCATTGAGCCAGAGATCGTCCCACCAGCGCATCGTCACCAGATCGCCAAACCATTGGTGCGCCACTTCATGCGCGACCACCGTAAAGATACGCTCGCGCCCGCTTTGCGTGGCGCGCTTGGGATCAAACAACAGGGTCGGCTCAAAGTAGAAAATCGCGCCCCAATTCTCCATCGCGCCGAAAAACTGGCTTGAGCCGGGCCCGGCAATCATATCGAGCTTGGGCAGCGGATAGGGCTGGCCGAAATAGTCGTTATAATAGGTCAGCAGGCGTTTTGCCGATGCCAGCGCATAATCGCCCTGATCGACGACGCCGCGCCGGGTGATCACGCCGATCTCGGTTTTGCCGGCCATCACCGTTTTGCGTTCGACATCGCCCATGCCCAGGAAGAGCAGATAGCTCGACATCACCGGCGTTTCGGCAAAGCTGAACAGCTTGCGGCCATCCTTCTGCGTGGTGATCGACGCGGGCATATTCGAAAAAGCGGTTTCGCGCGCTGGGGCAACCGCACTCAACTTGAACGTCGCCTTGAAAGCCGGTTCGTCAAACATTGGCGCAAAGCGCCGCGCATCTGGGGCTTCGAACTGGGTGGCAAGCATCCGGGCGTCGCTGCCGTCAGGATTTTTATAGTCAATCGCGAAGAAACCGGCAGCCGTGTCGTTGATTTTTCCGCGCCAGGCGAAGCTGAGCACATGCTTGCCCGGCTTGGCAGCAACAGGCAGCGTAATGGTCATCGTCTGGTCGTTGGGTGCGAGCGTGAAGGCTGCCTTCTTGCCGTCAAACATTGCCGAGGTGACGGAAAGGTCGGCAGCATTTAGCATGATGGTGCTGGTCGATTGCTTGATGTCTACCGTTATCGTTTCTCGACCGATGAAGGTCTTGGCCTTGGCGTCCGGATCGATTGTGATGTCGTAGCGAACGGGCAGCACGGTTCGCGGCAACTCGCCCGCAGCCATCGCCGGCGTTGAGACACCCGCCATCAAGGCAAGCGAGAGGAGAGCGGCGGCAGAAACCTTCATCACGATACTCCAGATTGGATGTCGAGCGACCCCTAACCATTTCGCCAAATGATGCAATTCTGCGGCGCTGGACAGACTAATCAGTTGCGCTATGAAACGCGCATGAGCCTTCCTTCGCTTTTCGATCGCCTGCGGCTGCCCGTTATCGGGTCCCCGCTCTTCATCATCTCCGGTCCCGATCTGGTGATCGCCCAGTGCAAGGCGGGGATTGTCGGGTCTTTCCCGGCACTGAATGCGCGGCCGCAGGGGCTGCTTGATGAATGGCTGCACCGGATCACCGAGGAATTGGCCGCCTGGAACCGCGACAATCCGGACCGACCAGCCGCCCCTTATGCCGTCAACCAGATTGTCCACCGGTCCAATGATCGGCTGGAAGCCGATCTCGCGACCTGCGCCAAATGGCAGGTGCCCATTACGATTACGTCGCTCGGCGCGCGCGAAGACCTGAACGCAGCCGTGCATGGCTGGGGCGGCATCACGCTGCATGACATTATCGACGATCGCTTTGCCCGCAAGGCAATCGAGAAGGGTGCGGACGGGCTGATCGCTGTTGCCGCCGGTGCTGGCGGCCATGCCGGTCGACTGTCGCCCTTCGCGCTAATCCAGGAAATCCGCCAATGGTTTGACGGGCCCCTGGCGCTTTCCGGGTCGATCGCCAATGGCGGCGCGGTGCTCGCCGCACAAGCGATGGGCGCCGATCTCGCCTATATCGGCTCGGCCTTTATCGCCACTGACGAAGCCAATGCCGACGCCGCCTACAAACAGTCGATCGTCGACAGCAAGGCCGCGGACATTGTCTATTCCAACCTGTTCACCGGGGTGCATGGCAATTATCTGCGCAGCTCGATCGAGGCAGCCGGACTTGATCCCGATAATCTGCCAGAGGGCGATTTGAAGACGATGAACTTCGGCGGCAACAATGGGTCAAAAGCCAAAGCGTGGCGGGACATTTGGGGCTCTGGTCAGGGCATTGGCGCGGTCGATTCGATCGAAAGCGTCGCGGTACGGGTCGATCGGCTCGAAGCCGAATATCGCACTGCCCTCGCGCGGATTGCGCCGGCACGGCAATCCGTAGCCGCCTGAACGACCGAAAAGGTTAAAAGGCAACTTCCAGCCGCTCGAGCATTGAGCGTGCCGGGCTCAAAGCGGGCGGCGATTCGACCTGGGCATCGTCGAGCATTGCCGTGCGGCGGAACAATTCCACACTGGCGCCGATCAGTGCCTGCGCTTGTTCGGGCATCGCCGCGAATGCCGCTGCATCGGTCACGGGTGCTGCCCCTAATCGCCGCGAAGGATCTAGCGCATCGCGTTGGCTCATCTCGCCGGCATCGATCGCCCGCTGCGTAAGCAGCCAGGCGATGACGTGCATCAATCGAGTCGTCACCTTCAGCGCTTCACAGGAGAATGCCACGCGCGATAGCGGATCGAGCGCCTCGCGCTCCTGCCGCCCCCCATCATCGAAATAGGTCCGCGCTTCGTCGGCAAGCAGCATCGCTTCGACATAAAGCGAATCAATCAGCCGACGATGGACGCGCAGTTCGATCACAAAATTCCCCTGTGATGCTTCGTGCCAGAAATGCAGTTGCCCGCAATAGCCCAGTTATTCGGGTCGGTTAGCCCATCCGTCCCATATCGGATCGATTAGGCGATGATATCA
>JAIERC010000450.1 GCA_019747165.1 Sphingomonas sp.
ATAATTTCTGCGATGGCTGCAACCGCGTGCGGCTGACGACCGAGGGAAAGCTGTACATGTGTCTCGGCCAAAATGACCAAGTTGATTTGAAGGCTGTGCTCCAGACGGAAGGCGTTGCCGGATTGGATGCAGCACTTGATGAAGCAATGCGCCTCAAACCCGCGCGGCATGATTTTCAGATCGAGCGCGGCGCTGCGCCGGCGGTTGCCCGCCATATGAGCGTGACCGGCGGATGAGCCGCTATGAACGGCGGGCACTGGTCGTCTCGCCAACCGCCCAAGCGCAGTCTGCGGCACATGAACTGCGCCATAATTATGATTGGGTCCCGATCAATCAGGCCGACATGATCATCGCGCTTGGCGGCGATGGCTTCATGCTCCAGGCGCTGCACAGCCAGCTGGAAAGTGCACGCGACCCGCTCCCAGTATTCGGCATGAACCTGGGCACAGTCGGCTTTTTGATGAACGAGTGGCGGCTGGAGGGGCTCGACGGGCGACTTGACCGCTGCAAGGCGTTCAAAGTGACGCCGTTGCGAATGGTGGCGGAAACGATTGCGGGTGAGCGACATTCGGTGCCAGCGATCAACGAGGTGTCGTTGCTGCGCGAAACCCGCGAGACCGCCAAGATCGAAGTGACCGTCAATGATCGCATCGTCATTCCGGAACTGGTGTGTGACGGCATCCTGGCCGCAACACCCGCAGGATCGACCGCCTATAATTTCTCCGCACAGGGGCCGATTCTGCCGCTTGGCTCGGCGCTGACCGCGCTCACGCCGATCAGCGCGTTTCGCCCGCGGCGCTGGCGCGGGGCGATTCTGCCCGACAAGGCGCGGATTTCGCTGCGCGTGCTTGAACCCGCCAAGCGCCCCGTCAGTGCGGTTGCCGACCAACACGAAATCCGCGATGTCGCCCGGGTCGATATCGCGATGGACCGCAGCCGCGAACTCACCTTGTTGTTCGATCCAGAACATGCGCTCGACGATCGGATCACAATGGAGCAGTTCATCTCCTGAACTATGCCCGCGACGGGCATTGTTCGAGCAATCGTGCGAAACCCGTGAAACAGGGGTTGCATCCGCTGCCGCCGGGTAATAGAGGCTCGCTTCGCTATTCCCTGATAGCTCAGCGGTAGAGTAGGTGACTGTTAATCACTTGGTCGTTGGTTCGAATCCAACTCAGGGAGCCACTTCTTTCCTTCATGCCGATCCGGGCGTTGCCAGCACGCCCCAACCCGCCCTAGGGTGACGGTGATGAGCCGATGCGATAATCGGCCATGGGGAGAAGATTTCATGCGCCACACCGCCGCCCTTTGCACCGCGCCATTGCTCGCCGCCTTGCTGCTCGCCGGGTGCTCAACGGGGCCCAAGACCGATGCACAGGGCTTTGTGGTCGATCCCGATTTTGAAAAGAAGCTGCAGGAGCAATTGCTCGACGCAAAGCCTGGCACGGTGGTGACGATCCCGGCGGGCAAATATGCGCTCACCCGGTCGCTGAGCGTGGCGGTGCCCGGCGTTACGATCAAAGGCGCGGGTATGGACAAGTCGATACTGTCCTTCGCGCGCCAGACATCGGGGGCAGAAGGGCTGCTTGTCACGGGCGACGATTTCACGCTGGAAGACGTCGCGCTCGAGGATAGCAAAGGCGACGCGCTGAAGATCAACGGTACCAAAAACGCCATCATGCGCCGCGTCCGGGCCGAATGGACCGGCGGCTCCAAAACGTCGAACGGCGCTTACGGGCTGTACCCGGTGCAGGTCACCAATGTGCTGATCGAAGACAGCGTGGTGAAGGGCGCGTCCGACGCCGGGATTTATGTCGGCCAATCGAACAACATCATCGTCCGCAATAACCGTGCCGAGGGCAATGTCGCGGGTATCGAGATCGAAAACTCGACCGCCGCCGATGTCTACGGCAATGTCGTCACTGGCAATACCGGCGGGATATTGGTGTTTAACATGCCCGATCTGCCCGTCCCCGGCAGCAAGACCCGCGTTTTCAAGAACCAGGTGGTCGCCAACAACCTCGCCAATTTCGCCACCAAGGGCACGGCCGTTGCTTCGGTACCGCCCGGCTCTGGCGTGATCGTGAATTCAAACGACGATGTCGAGATTTTCGACAATGATCTGAAGGACAACCAGACCGCCAATGTGATCATCTCCAGTTTCTATTCGCTGGGCTTTGCCGCCACGCGAGGGATTGCCGCGGCCTATGATCCTTATCCGGAAAATGTTTATGTGACGGGCAACCGCATTTCGGGCGGCGGCACCGAACCGGGCGCGAAGTACGCCCCTCTAAAGGCGCTTGGCGGCGGCGCGCTGCCCGCGGTCCTTTGGGACGGCTTCGCCAACCCCAAGATCGCAAAGCCCGGCATTTGCGTGCAGAATGGCGATGCCAAGGTGCTAAACGTCGATGGCCCCAATAGATCGGCCAATCCGCATATCGACACGGGGCTCGATTGCGCACCGGCTACGCGGCTGCCCGCAATCACGCTGCCCGCCGCGATGACCAAGGGCTAAGCGTTTCGTGATCCGTACTTTGATTACGATGATGATGGCGTTGGCGCTTGGCGCGTGTGCGAACCATCCGGCGGCGATTACTTTTCATGCCGAGGAGAATCCGGAATCGCTGGCAGACTGGGGCTTGTTCGACGTCAAGGACGGGCACATCGCGCCGCGCGCCGGCCTCGTGACTTATGAACTCGCGACGCCCTTGTTCAGCGATTACGCCCAGAAATGGCGCGCGGTGTTCGTTCCGAAGGGGATGAGCGCGCACTATGATCCGGTGAAGACCTTCGACTTTCCGGTCGGCACGATCATCGCCAAGACCTTCTATTATTCCACCCCGGTTGGGGCTACGCCCGGCACAAGCGAGCATGTGCTGAAGGTGACACCAGCAAGCTATCAGCCAGGCGACAAGGGGCTCGACCTCAGCCACGCCAGGATGATCGAAACCCGGCTGCTGGTGAAGCGTAAGAGCGGCTGGCAGGCGCTGCCCTATGTCTGGAATGCAGAGCAGACCGAGGCGACGCTGCAGCGCACGGGGGCCGAAATTCCGCTGGTTTTCGATGATGCTGGCAAATCCACCCGCTTCACCTACACCGTCCCCAATGTGAACCAATGCGCTGGCTGCCACGCCACCGATCGGACCAAGACGCTGATGCCGATCGGTCCCAAAGCCCGCCACCTGAACCGCGATTTCCCGGGCATCGGCGGCGACATCAACCAGCTCACGCGGCTAACACGGATTGGCTATCTCACCGGCGCGCCTGCACCCGCCGCAGCCCCCCGCGATGCCCGCTTCACTGATCTGACGGCCAGCATCGACGCCCGCGCCCGCGCCTATCTCGACATCAACTGCGCGCATTGCCACAGCGCCACTGGCCCAGCGCGTGTTTCCGGCCTGTGGCTCGATTCACCGACGATGGATAGGCGCAAACTGGGCACGTGCAAACCGCCCATCGCCGCCGGCACGGGTACGGGCAACCGCGCCTACAGCATCGTCCCCGGCCATCCCGAGCAATCGATCATGGCCTATCGGCTGGAAAGCGATGATCCCGGCGAGATGATGCCCGAAAACGGCCGCAGCCTGACGCATGCCGAAGGCGTGGCGCTGATCAAACAATGGATCGCCGGGCTGAAGGGCGGGTGTGAGGCTGGAACTTAGGACAGCGCCTTTTTCAGCAGATCATTGACGACCCCCGGATTGGCCTTGCCGCCCATCGCTTTCATCGTCTGGCCGACAAAGAAGCCAAACAGCTTGTCCTTGCCGCCGCGATAATCGGCGACCTTGTCGGCGTTGGCGGCCATCACCTCGGCAATCACCGCCTCGATCGCGCCGGTGTCGCTGGTCTGCTTCAGTCCCCGCTCTTCAACGATCACGCCCGCGCCCTGCCCGGTCTCGAGCATGATTTCGAACACCTGCTTGGCCAGGCTACCCGACAAGGTGCCATCGGCGACCAGCCCTAGCAATTCTGCGGCCTGTGGCGGTGTGACCGGGGAATTGGCGATGTCCTTGCCGAGCCGGTTGAGCGCGCCGAACAGTTCCGACGTCACCCAGTTCGCGCCCGCCACCGCTGGCGATCCCGCTTCGAGCAGCGCATCGAACCAGCGCGCGGCATCAACGTCCGCCGTCAGCACAGCGGCGGCATAGGGCGTAATCCCCAGCGCCTCATAGCGCTTGCGCTTGGCGTCGGGCAGTTCGGGCAGGCTCGCGCGGCACTCGGCAAGGAAATCATCCTCCAGCACCAAAGGCAGCAGGTCGGGATCGGGGAAGTAGCGATAATCATGCGCGTCTTCCTTCGATCGCATCGACCGCGTCTCATTGCGGTCAGGATCATAGAGCCGCGTTTCCTGGACGATGCGGCCACCGTCTTCGAGCACCGCGATCTGGCGCTTCGCCTCCTGTTCGACCACCGCCATCACGAAGCGGACCGAGTTGACGTTCTTGGTCTCCGTGCGCGTGCCGAGCTTAGTATCGCCAACTTTACGGACGCTGACATTCACGTCGGCGCGCATCGATCCCTGATCCATATTGCCGTCGCAAGACCCGACATAGCGCAGGATCGATCGCAGCTTCGACAGATACGCCCCGGCCTCCTGCGGCGACGTCATGTCGGGCTTTGACACGATTTCCATCAGCGCGACGCCCGATCGGTTAAGATCGACATAGGAGCGCGTCGGGTGCTGATCATGCATCAGCTTGCCCGCATCCTGCTCGACATGGATGCGCTCCACGCCAATCCGCTTGGTCGCGGCATCGGGGTTCTTGTCGTCGAGGCTGATCATGATCGCGCCCTCCCCCACGATCGGGTGATAGAGCTGGCTGATCTGATAGCCCTGCGGCAGATCGGCGTAGAAGTAGTTCTTGCGGTCGAACCGCGACCATTTGTTGATCTGCGCCTCGATCGCCATGCCGGTGCGCACCGCCTGTCGGATGCATTCGCGGTTGGGCACCGGCAGCATGCCGGGCATGGCCGCGTCGACCAGCGACACCTGTGTGTTGGGCTCGGCGCCGAAGGCGGTGGCGGCGCCTGAGAACAGCTTGGCGTTGGACGTCACCTGGGCATGGACTTCGAGGCCGACAACGACCTCCCAGTCTCCGGTTTCGCCGGGGAGGGTGTAGTGAGGGGTTGCGTCAGCCATGGTCAGTCTCGGGGGTAATGAGGGTGAGGTCGGGGAAATAGCGTCGATAGGGCTTGGGATCGCGCGTTAAAAGCGGTGTGTTTGCGGTTAGTGCATGCGCGCCGATCAGGAAATCGCCAAGGAGCATATCGCGTGTACCCCCCGCCGCGCGATAGCGCCGCTGAACCACGCCGGCATGGTAGGTCACCTGCGCATCAAGCGGCTCGACGCCCATGCCGATACCGGCCAGCATATCGACAATATCCTGGTAGGTGCCGCCTTTTACGGCCAATTCGCCAACGACGATAGCGCTGACCGAAATGCGCTGATTGGCCTTGGCCAGAATGTTTGACGCCCAATCGAACCAGCGCGGATCCCCTTCGCGCAAATCGATCACGACGTTGGTGTCGACCATCATCGCAGCAGCGGATCGTCACCGCGAATGTCGCGCATGATCTCTTCGGCGGGGCGGCCTTCCTTGAGGTGCGCGAACCGGACCATGGTTTCGCGGACCCGGGCACGGTAAGCTTCCACGTCTCGTTCGGGATCACGGCGCGGCTTGCGGATGATCGCCTCATCCCCGCCCTGCCAGTCGATCTCGACCGGCTCGCCCGGCTTGAGCCCGAGCGCGTCGCGGACGTCCTTGGGGATCGTCACCTGCCCTTTGACGGTGAGGTTGGTCTGCTTGCTCATGAGCAAAGTATTACCATTTGCTGGTAATACTTGTCCAGCGGCCGTAAGCATTAAATCGAATCGCTAGGCCGACAACGACCTCCTAATTCCCGGTCGCGCCGCGGAGGTTGCAGGTGGGGTTTTCACACATTGATTTTTCTGGCCAACCAATTTGGAACCTGAAAAAATATCGAACCGCTTATCCAAGCTAACACCAGGCCAGCTGCAAGCCAAACCTTCCCAATAATAACGCCATTCAGAAATACAAAAAGCCCAGCTTGTATAGCAATATTAAAGAATGTAATAATTGAGAGCTTATACATTTTATTCAAAAATAGGTGCAAAAGGCTCAAATTCCACACCGTGATAAAAAAATTGGCAGCAGCCACCACCCGTCTTTGATATTTGCTGAATTTACGCCGATAAATCCGCTAATCATCGTGAGTGATGCAAGGCTGAAGACTGAACGAAATTCGCCGTTCAGATTATCAATATGAAATACCTTTCCGGTCATTTCACCACCACGCCCCCGGCCGTGCCGTAAACCCGGCCCGCTCTTCGATCGCCAGGCAGGCATTCAGCACGCCCTGCTCGTCGAGCGCCTTGCCGATGATCTGCAACCCGAGCGGCAGCCCGGCCTTGTCGAGCCCGCCCGGCACGCTCATCGCGGGGAGACCCGCGAGCGACGACGGCACCGTGAAGACGTCGTTCAGGTACATCGCGATCGGATCGGCGCTCTTCTCACCCAGCGCGAAGGCGGCACTCGGTGCGGTGGGCGTCAGCAGATAATCGCAAGCCTCGAACGCGCGATCGAAATCGCGGGCGATCAGCGTGCGGACCTTCGATGCCTGTGTGAAGTACGCATCGTAAAACCCTGCCGACAATACGTAAGTGCCGATCATGATCCGGCGCTTCACTTCATTGCCGAAGCCCGCCGCGCGCGTCGCTGCGTACATGTCCTGCAGGTTTGCGCCATCGGGCAGGTCGCGCAGGCCAAAGCGAACGCCGTCATAGCGGGCGAGGTTGGATGAAGCTTCGGCGGGTGCGATGATGTAATAAGCGGGCAGAGCGTATTTGGTGTGCGGCAGGGAGACCTCGACGATCTCGGCGCCGGCGTCCTTCAGCCAGTCGATGCCCTGCTGCCACAGCGCGTCGATCTCCGGCGGCATGTTGTCGACACGGTATTCCTTGGGGATACCGATCCGCTTGCCGGCCATGCTGGCGTTGAGGCCAGCCTCCCATTTGGGCACTGGCAGCTCGAGCGAGGTCGAATCCTTCGGATCAAACCCGGCCATATTCTCGAGCAGGATCGTGCAGTCACGCACGCTCCGCGCCATTGGCCCGGCCTGGTCGAGCGACGAGGCGAAGGCGACCACGCCCCAGCGCGAGCAGCGGCCATAGGTCGGCTTGATACCCGAAATGCCGACGAAGGCGGCGGGCTGGCGGATCGAGCCGCCGGTGTCGGTGCCCGTCGCGCCGGGGCACAGCCGCGCGGAGACTGCCGCCGAAGAACCGCCCGACGAGCCGCCGGGCGCGAGCGGCGCGTTACCGCCTTCGCTGCGCCGCCACGGCGAAATGACATTACCGAACGCGCTGGTCTCGTTGGACGATCCCATCGCGAACTGGTCCATGTTGAGCTTGCCGAGCATGCCTGCGCCCGCTGCGAACAAATTGCCCGAGACGGTCGATTCATATTGCGGTGTGAAGCCCTCAAGGATCAGGCTGGCAGCGGTGGTCGGCACGCCCTTGGTGCAGAACAAATCCTTCATCCCAATCGGCACACCCGCGAGCGGCTTGAGCACCTCGCCAGCGGCGCGGGCCGCATCGGCCTCCTTGGCGGCGGCAATCGCATGATCAGGGGTTTCGACCAGAAAGGCATTGAGCGGCTTCGCCTTGCTGACCTTGACGATGAACGCATCAGCGACTTCGCGCGCCGAGAAAGCGCCGGTGCGCACCCCGTCACGGATGGCGGCGATGCCGAGTTCGGTGAGATCGGTCATTATTCGATCACCTTGGGCACGGTGAAAAATCCATGTTCGGCCTGGGGCGCATTGGCCAGCACCGCGTCGCGGACATTGCCATCCGTCACGACATCGTCGCGCAGGCGGAGCGTATTGGCGATTACCGCGGTCATCGGCTCGACATCGGTCGTATCAACCTCGCCGAGTTGCTCGATCCAGCCCATGATATTGTCGAGCTCGGGCGCGATGCGCGCGGCTTCTTCCTCGGTGA
>JAIERC010000358.1 GCA_019747165.1 Sphingomonas sp.
GGACGTGCCGCATGATCTGACGATGCAGCTGGCGATCACGCCGATGAAGACCAGCTATTTCATCGGTCGCAACACGCTGAAAGCATCAGCCGAAGAGGGCATGCCGTTGTGGCAGGACCGGATTTTCATGTTCCTGCAACGCAACGCCAGCGATCCAACCGATTTCCTGCGCATCCCCCCCCGGCAAGGTGCTTGAGCTGGGCGAACAGGTGACAGTGTAAGGCGGCGCGCTATTACCCTGCCGCCCATCAGGGCCGAAAAGGTTGCTTGGGCGTTTTAAGGTAATCGGCGCGCACCGCGTCAGCGATCGCGTCTTCAGGCAAGCCAACATAGCGGGCATAGGTGCGGGCAAATCCCACGGCATAAATGCTGGCGGCTATCTCGCTATAATAACCAAGCTCGATCGATTCGAGATGCCGTTCGGCGATGCGCGTGTGGCGCGA
Organism: Sphingomonas sp.; assembly: GCA_019747165.1. Taxonomy (GTDB): domain Bacteria; phylum Pseudomonadota; class Alphaproteobacteria; order Sphingomonadales; family Sphingomonadaceae; genus Sphingomonas. The sequence continues at coordinate 444 of JAIERC010000358.1, forward strand.
AACATCCGCGAGCGAGGCACCGATCGCCTCACGCGCGCGGCGGAGCACCAAGCCGGGCGCGCCGATGGCTGCCATGCCGAGATCGACATTGTTGAATGCCGCAAATGTGGGCTCGTTCAGATTGGCCAACATTGATGATACCTCGAAGCAGCGCGATTTTCCCGCGGTCAGCCCCTCAGCCCCCGCAAGAGCCAGATGACGTATCTTGGCCAAAATGGAGGATCGAAACTGCTCAAATCGGGTATGCGCTCGCGTCGCGCGGCCGATGCACCGATGACCTGAACCGTTCAGCGGAGCATGCGGCGGACGGCGCTGGTGCGCAGCGGCAGGCCGCCGACAAGCCGTCGCCGCGCCAGCCCGCGCTTACCCGGCGTAAAGCTTGACCAGATCGAACAAATAATCCCGCCCGGCATAGATCGACTCAACCTTGATCCGCTCGTTCAGCCCATGCGTGCCATTGCCATCGGGATCGATGAAGGTGCCCGGCGCACCATAAACCGGGATGCCGATCGCTTGCAGGAAAATGCCATCCGTCGCGCCCGTCGACATCAGTGGGAGCAAAGGTACGCCCGGAAAATGCTGCGCGGCGAGCGTGCGTGCCGGGCCCATGATCTTGGGATCAAGCTTGGTCGGCACCGCGGTCGGACGAATCGGCGGATTCGCCGTTACGGTCACGGCCGGCCCGGCCAGTTCCTGCAATTTCAGGCGCGTCCCCTCCACCGTTTCGCCAGGGAAGATGCGGCAATTGATGTTGGCGGTGGCGCGCTGCGGAAGCGCATTTTCCGCATGGCCGGCAGCGAGAATCGTTGCCACACAGGTGGTGCGCAATGTTGAATGCATCGCCTTGTCGCGGCTGACCACCGCATCGGCTTCGGCATCCTCAGGATTGGTCAGCAAGCGGGTGATCGCCACCGCCGTTGGGCCGCCGATTGCGGCGGCGCTGGCGATGAAGAAGACGCGCGTCGTATCAGTGAACTTTACGGGAAATTCATATTTTTGCACCGCCTTAACCGCGTCAGCAAGCTGGTAGATCGCGTTGATTGGCACTGGTTGCGAACTATGCCCGCCAGGATTGGTGACGAGGAAGGTATAGTTTTGCGAGGCCTTTTCACCAACCTGCATGGCCAGCACTTGGCGGCGTCCGGTCGCGTCATAGCGCCCGCCGCCGCCCTCGTTCAGCGCAAATTCGGCGGCGATCAGATCGGGCTTGTTCTGCGCCAGCCACTGCGCGCCATTCCAGGCATAGGTGGTTTCCTCACCGCAGGTCAGCGCCAGCTTGATCGTGCGCTTGGGCTTATAGCCTTCAGTCTTGAAGCGGATCATGCTGTCCGCCCAGATCGCTGCCTGTGCCTTATCGTCGACCGTGCCGCGCGCGTAATAATAGCCATCTTCCTCGATCAGCGTGAACGGATCGCGCACCCAATCCTCGCGCTTGGCTTCGACCACGTCGAGATGGCCGAGCAGCAGCATCGGCTTGGCTTTTTTGTCAGACCCATCAAGGATCACCACAATGCCGCCTTCCCGGGGGTGATCGGGCACGCTGAACAGCGTGATCGCGCTGTCGCTGTAGCCGGCCGCCTTCATCCGCGCGCCTATCTGTTCGGCAGCCTTGGTGCAGCTGCCAACCGACAGGGTCGTATTGGTTTCCACCAGTTCCTTGTACAGGCCGAAAAACGCCTTTTGGTCGGGCCGTGATTGCGCTTGCGCCGTGGCGGGGAGCAGAGCCGCCAGCGCTGTCGCGCCAAGCAAAACCCCCAATCGTGCCGCCATCAATCCCGTCGCCTGCATGATCCGTCTCCTGCTATCGTCCATCGCACCGAGTAAACCGGGTTTGTCGCAGTGTTGCAACCGTCAGCGCGGACGCACCGGCAAGGCGAGCCTGACTTCGCGATTGGCAAAATCGATATTGACCCGCCGGAACTCACGCAGCGCATCAATACCGAGCAGCAACGCAGGCCGCCGGACCAACCCAAACCGGGCAAAGGGCGCGGCATCGGCAAAGGCGACCGGCAAATTCTGGAATATGACCGTCCCAAGCCGAACCTCACCGATCGACGCATAATCGGTCGACAGTGCAGCGCCCGTAACACTGGTCAGCGCAAGCGGCTTGATGCCGCCCCGTGGGTTGACGATCCGGCTGCGCAACGCCTGATTACCAACCGTTACCGATGAACCAGTATCCAGCACCACCTGCACTCGCTGGCCGCGAAAAGAGGCATCGGTGACAACCAGCTGACCGAACAGGCTCTTCGCGCGGATCACGATTTCATCCGGGTCGTTGCGCGCCGCCCGCGTGCTGCGCCCGGATGCCCGCAGGGTCATCACCTGTCGATCGAAATCAATCGACACCGCATGACCTTTCAGCGAATCAAGCCCGAGCAGCCCGGGCGCGCCCAAATCATCGCCCTTGAAAATCGGTGCCTCGATCCGATCCGTAGTGATCGTGCTGACCCTAAGGCTGGGGATGATGGCGGTGGCGACAACACTTGCGCCCGTCATCGTCGTCACCCGCACATTGCGTCCGCGCGCCAGGCCGAGCAGCCGGGCCAGTTCGCTGGAAATCACGCTGCGTTCGGCCCCGGTATCGATCGTGAAGGGATAGGGGCCTGCCGCACCGATCATCACCGGTACCGTCAACCGGCCGGGTATATCGCTGCCCAGCTTGAGCACATCGGCTTCGGTAACAGGCAGTTGGTCGTCGGGCATGGGTGCCGATGACGGGGCAGACCCTTGCGGCGCGTCCTGGACGGTGGCCAACCCCAGCGGCAATAGCGCCAACGCGACAAGGGCAGGACCAAACACGCCGCGACGCTAGGCGTCAGGGTTCGCCCCGGCAAGCGCTCAATCGAGCCGCATCGCTACGCTGGCGAGCGTTTCCGCCTCGATCAGGATCGCATCATCCGCCAGCCCCTGCGGTACGCTCTCGCGCCCGATCATCACCAGCACCGGCACGGCCAGCGGCGACACGCGATCGAGCGCCACATGTAGCATCGTGCCCGCCGCGCGCTCGAGCAGACCCGCCAACCGCCCGACATCGGTCATCTTCGCGCGCGCATCGGCCCAGGCGGCTTTGAGCAACAGATGATCGGGCTCGTAACGGCGCAACACGTCGTAGATCAGGTCGGTCGAAAAGGTCACTTGTTTGCCGGTCTTGCGCTTGCCCGGATGCTGGCGCTCAACCAGCCCGCCAATGACCGCGACCTCACGAAACGCCCGCTTGAGCAAATGCGATCCCTGTACCCAGTCGACGAACTCGTCCTCCAAGATATCGGCGGAGAAGAGCGCCGCCGGATCAGTCACTGGATCGAGCGAATAGCACGCCAGCGCATAATCATTGGCGACAAACCCTAACGGTTTCAGGCCGTGCGTTTCCATCCGCCGCGTCAGGAGCATGCCGAGCGACTGGTGCGCATTCCAGCCCTCGAAGCAATAAGCGACCAGGTAATGCCGCCCCTCATGCGGGAAGGTCTCGACCAGCAATTGCCCCGGCTGCGGCATGATCGACCGCTTCGCCTGGATATCGAGCCATTCGCGCACGTCGTCGGGAAAGCGGTGCCAGCCGCTGGGATCGGCGAGGAAGCCGCGCACCCGGTTCGCTAAATTGGTCGTCAGCGGCATCCGCGCGCCGCCATAGCTGGGGATGCGCGCTGGCCGCGCGGTCGCGCGCACCACCAGATCCTCAGTATCGATTTTTTCGACCTCAAGGCTCATGCCGGCAAAGAAGAAGGTATCGCCGACCGATAGGGTCGCCGCGAACCCCTCCTCCACCCGCCCCAATTGCCGCCCATTGCGAAAGCGGACGCTCAGCATCGTTGCCTCGACGATGATCCCGGCATTCAGCCGGTGCTGTGCGATGAATTTCGGGTGGCTGACCCGCCACGTCCCATCGGCCTCGCGGACCAGCCGCTTGAACTTGTCGTACGCTTTCAGCGCATAGCCGCCGTCGCTGATGAACCCCAGCACATGCGCGAACTGTTCCGCTGTCAGCGCCGAATAGGGGAGCGCCGACTGCACCTCCGCCAGCATCGCCGCCTCCTCGAACGGGGCGGCGCAAGCGCAGGCCATGATGTGCTGCGCCAGCACGTCGAGCCCGCCAGCGCGGAAATCATCCGCATCAAGCTCGCGATCCGCCACTGCGTCGAGCGCGGCGCGCGCCTCGAGATACTCGAAGCGATTGCCCGGCACCACGATCGCCTCAGATGGTTCATCGAGCCGGTGATTGGCGCGCCCGATCCGCTGCAGCAGCCGCGAGGCGCCCTTGGGCGCGCCCATCTGGATCACGCAATCAACATCCCCCCAGTCGATCCCCATGTCGAGGCTGGCGGTGCAGACAAGGCCACGCAAGCGCCCGTCCGCCATCGCCGCCTCCACCTTGCGCCGTGCCTCCAGCGAGAGCGAGCCGTGGTGGATGCCGATCGGCAATTGCAGATCATTAACCTTCCACAAATCCTGAAAGATCAGCTCCGCCAGCGCGCGCGTATTGCAGAAGACGAGCGTCGTCTTGTGCGTTTCGATCTCGGCAATCACTTGGGGCGCGGCATAACGCCCCGAATGCCCCGACCAGGGCACGCGCCCCTGCGGCAGCAGGATCGAGATTTCGGGGTCCGCCCCCGGCTCACCCTGCACCGCCGTCACCAAATCGATATCGCCATCGGGCGCGAGCCAGCCGCGATAGCCATCGGGGTCAGCCACCGTTGCCGACAGCGCCACCCGCCGCATCCCCGGCGCAATCGCCTGCAACCGAGCCATAGCGAGCGACAGCAGATCGCCGCGCTTCTGCGTGGCAAAGGCATGGACCTCGTCAATGACAATCGTCTTTAGATTGGCGAACATCAGGAAGCTGTCGGGATAGCTGAGCAGCAGCGACAGCGATTCAGGCGTGGTCAGCAATATCTGCGGTGGCTTTATCCGCTGCCGCAACTTGCGGTCGCTGGGTGTATCCCCGGTCCGCGTCTCAACCCGGATATCGAGCCCCATCTCCTCGATCGGCGTGATGAGATTGCGCTGCACATCCACCGCGAGCGCCTTGAGCGGAGAGACGTAGAGCGTGTGGAGCCCCTCGGCGGGCGCTTCGATTAAATCGACCAGCGTCGGCAGAAATCCGGCGAGCGTCTTGCCCGCGCCGGTGGGGGCGACGAGCAGCGCGTGCTCTCCGGCGCGGGCGACGGCGAGCATTTCGAGCTGGTGACGCCGCGGCGCCCAGCCCTTTTGGGCGAACCAGTCGGACAGGATCAGGGGCAGGCTGGGCTGGGAACCGGCGGTCATTCCATCCATATAGGGAGGATGACCAAACTCGGCGACTGGATCGAACCCCATCCGCACGGCATCTATGTGCCCGCCGCCGATATATGGATCGATCCGGCGCGCCCATCGCCGCGCGCGCTGGTGACGCACGGCCATGCCGATCATGCGCGCGGCGGGCATGGCGCGGTGTGGGCGACGCCGGAGACGCTCGCGATCATGGACGCGCGCTATGGGCCGCAGGCGGGCAACCCGGTCGCTTATGGCGAGCAATTGCAGCTGGGCGAGGTTACGGTGCGATTTGTGCCCGCCGGGCATGTACTGGGCTCGGCGCAGATCGTGCTCGAGAATCGCGGCGAAACGGTGATCGTCTCGGGCGATTACAAGCGCCGCCCCGATCCGACTTGCGCGCCGTTCGAGCCGGTAAAATGCGACGTCTTCATTACCGAGGCGACCTTTGGCTTGCCGGTCTTTCGCCACCCCGATACGGGGCACGAAATCGAAAAGCTGCTGGCGGCACTCCACACCAACCCGAATCGCTGCGTGCTGGTCGGCGCCTATGCGCTCGGCAAGGCGCAGCGGGTGATCCGCGAACTGCGCGATCGGGGGCATGATGCGCCCATTTATCTTCACGGCGCGATGCAGCGGCTGTGCGACCTGTATGTCGCGCACGGGATTGACCTGGGCACGCTTCTCCCCGCGACCGACGCCACCAAGGCGGAGATGATGGGGCAGATCATCGTCGCGCCGCCCTCCGCGCTGCAGGATCGCTGGTCGCGCCGCTTGCCCGATCCGATCACCGCAATGGCGAGCGGCTGGATGCGGGTGCGCCAGCGCGCGGTGCAGCGCGGCATCGAGCTGCCGCTGATCCTGTCCGATCACGCAGACTGGGACGAGCTGACGCGCACGCTCACCGAAATCGCGCCGAAGGAGGTTTGGGTAACGCATGGCCGCGAGGAGGCGCTGGTGCATTGGTGCGAGATGCACCAGATCAAGGCGCGGGCGCTAGCGCTCAGCGGCTATGAGGATGAGGACGATTAACGCGCGGCGGCACTGATCGGTGCTGGCTGGGTGCCTTCGTCATTGCCGAACAACCAGAGCTTGGCCTCCTCGGCATTTTGAAAATAGGCGACATCGCGCGATGCCGCCGCCCGTTGCAGCTGCATACGGACGAGTGTCGAGGCATGAACAAAGGCCAGTTTGCGCGACCGATGCGTGGGATCGGCGAGCAGCCGTTGGAACGACAGCACCATGTCCTGTGATTGGATGCTCATGCCGCTAACGTCATTTAGCGTCATATGGTCATGTGGCGCACATTGTAGACGGGCATGCGCTGCGTTGCGGGCTTTGATGAATTGCTCAATCGTCTCCGGCCCAAAGAAACCGCCCATGCGGATCAGGACGAGATGGCGAGGAACATCCACGTCGATAGTGAAATACGGCTCCATGGCTGACGTTATGCCGCGAAATTATTGTCGATCGGTAAAAAGGGCACCGATTTTACCAATTATCGCACCAATGCCGAGTCTGCGCGCACGATAGCCCCGCGCTCTCATCGCTCGATCGGCGTCGCCGTGTAGAGGTCAAGCGTGCCGGGGCGTGCGGCATAGGCTTTGATCGCGTCCATGAAATCGGCCGATCCGGGTTGCAGGAAATGCAATTGCAGTGCGGCCATGTCGCGCCAGCGTTCAAAAAAGACGAGGGTGAGCGGGTCCTCCGCATCGATCTGGACAGCATGGCTGATGCAGCCATCTTCAGTGCGTGATCGCTGGACATGATCCAAGCTGGCCTGGAGCAGCGCCTCGAAACTGTCGGGCCGTGCGGTCGCGGTGCCGGTAACAATAATCATGATGCCCCCTCCAATGCCTTGGCCCGCCGGCGCTGCACACTGCTGCCGATCCCGAGCGCCTCACGATATTTGGCCACCGTCCGCCGGGCAATGTCGAAGCCTTTCGCCTTGAGCAAATCGACCAGCGTATCGTCGGACAGGATCTTGCTGCCCTCGCCAGCGATCAGGGCCTTGATCGCGCTCTTCACCGCTTCCGCCGATACCGCATCGCCGCCATCGGCTGATTGGATGGCGCTGGTGAAGAAATATTTGAGCTCATAGAGCCCGCGGTCGCAGCTGAGATATTTGTTGCTGGTCACGCGGCTGACGGTCGATTCGTGCATCTCGATCGCGTCGGCGACTTGCCTGAGCGTCATCGGGCGCAAATGCGCGACGCCATTGATGAAGAACGCCTCTTGCTGCTTCACAATCTCGGTCGCGACTTTGATAATCGTCCGCTGCCGCTGATCGAGCGCCTTGACCAGCCAATTGGCGCTGGCGAGCATATCGGACAGCCAGACCTTGCTGGTCT
>JAIERC010000478.1 GCA_019747165.1 Sphingomonas sp.
CGCGAAAGCCGCCGGTGCGGAATTCCTGTTCGGTCCAGCGATCAAATTTCAGCGGCACCTTGTCCCACCAGGTGCCGAGACTGGGACCATTGCCGGTAAAGTCTGAATCGGCCTTGACCAGCGCATTGTCGTTCAATCGGAACGACAGCAGCACCGCTTTTTTCAGCCATTGGTTAACGCGCCACCCGTCGCCGACAGGTTCGGCGACGCGGGCCTGACCGGAATCAAGCAGTTGCAGCGCGGCATCCACGGCATCCCGCACCGCACCCTTGGTGGCGGTGCTGATCTGATCGCGCTTTTCCCATGCGCCCTCGATCAGGCCCTGTAGCTCTTCGCTCATGCGTCCTCCATTATCTCGTGTAACCAGGTGGTGATGTCGGCAATGGTAAAATCAATGAAGCCGCGATCCTGATCGGCATGCTGTTCCGACCCATTGTCGATCCACACGGTCGTCATGCCAATCGCCTTGGCGGGTTTCAGGTTACGGGCCATGTCTTCAAAGAAGATGCTGTGCGCAGGATCGATCTCGTAAGCCGCGCATAACCCAGCATAAACAGCCGGTTCGGGCTTAGGAACATAGTTGGTCGCGTGGATATCGTGGATCGCTTCGAAGCTTTCGGACAGTCCAATCCGGTCTAACACCTTGCGGGCATAGGGCGCATCGCCGTTGGTGAAAACGAGCTTGCGCCCGGGCAATCGCGCAATCGCCGCCACCAGCGGGGCGTTATGGTCGAGCACGTCCATTTCGATATCATGGACATAATCCAGATATTCATGCGGATCAGTGCCATGTTCGTCGATCAGGCCGGCCAGCGTGGTGCCACGCGCGTGAAAATAGTCTTTTTGCTTGGCGCGCGCGGCGACCGGATCAAGCCCGAAACGATCAGCGATATAGTCGGTAATGCGCTGATCGACCTGCGTGAAAAGGTTAATATTCGCCGGATAGAGCGTATTATCCAGATCGAAAATCCAGTTGCGGATATGGCCAAGGCGCGCGAGCATGGTGGCGACCTCTAAGCGGGTGCGCGGGAGGGAGCAAGGCGCGGTTCTGCAGCGCGGCAGATGAAACCGGGAAAAAGGAACCTGTTCATGATGGCGCGGATTTTTGCGCGGAACCTGCCCAGCACGGCCGCCATGATCATGATCGTCACCACTTCGGCATGTTCGTCAGGTGGCGGGAACGGCATGCCAACGCCCCCGGCGCCCGCACCGGTACCAGCGCCAACACCGACACCCACCCCAACCCCAACCCCAACCCCAACCCCAACCCCAACCCCGACGCCCACACCAACACCAACACCAACGCCGACCCCTTCCCCCAGCAGCTTCGACACCGCTGAATACCGCGCCACGGTGGGTGCGGTATCGGCCAATGCGCTTGCTGCTTATCAGCGCGGCGCACTGGGGACTGGAATCAAGGTTGGCGTGATTGACAGCGGCATCGATTTGCAAAGCGCCGAATTTGGCAGCCGCATCGACCCGGCATCAACGAGCACCGCGGGCAATGCCACGATCGATGACGAATCCGGCCATGGCACCGCCGTTGCCTTCACCCTGGCCGGGCGGCGGAATAATACCGGCACCCATGGCTTTGCCTTTGATGCAACATTGCTGATCTTCCGCACCGACAATCCGGGGTCATGCACCGTCAGCACGGGCAACAATAGCGGCTGCCAGCATGATGATCGCAGCATCGCCACAGCGCTGGATCTCGCGCGGACCAACAATGCCCGCGTCGTCAACGTATCGCTCGGCGGATCGCCCGCATCGCCAGTGCTGGTCCAGGCCATTGACCGAGCGACGCGGGCGGGCATCGTTATTGTCATTTCGGCCGGCAATGATGGAACCGCCAATCCCGACAGCTTTGCCGCCATCGCGACCAACGCTGCCGTGTCACGCGGGCTGGTGATCATCGCCGGATCGGTCGGCACCAACGATGTGATTTCCAGTTTCAGCAACAAGGCCGGCACCAGCGCCAATTTCTTTCTGTCGGCAGTTGGCGAGCAAGTGCGCGCGCCGAACCAGGACAATGTCCCCTTTATCTGGAGCGGCACGTCTTTCTCGGCGCCGCAAATCAGCGGTGCGCTTGCGCTGCTTGCGCAGGCCTTCCCGACATTGAGCGGAACGCAGCTGGTCGATATTCTATATAGCAGCGCACGCGACGCCGGGGCGGCCGGAATCGATGCGGTCTATGGGCGCGGGATCCTTGATCTCACCCGTGCTTTTGCGCCAATCGGGCAGACATCGCTCGCCGGCAGCGCTGTGCCGGTATCGTTGACCAGCAACGGCGTGTTGTCATCGGCAATGGGTGATGCGCGCCAAACCGGGTTGGGCACCGTAATCCTCGACCGCTTCAGCCGGGCCTATACGCTTGATCTGGCGAGAACGATCGGGACAGCGCGCCAACAACCCGCACTGGTGGGCGCGTTGACCGGTCGCCTGCGCCACTTCAGCGCCGCTGTCGGCGCGACCGCCATTGCTGTTGCTATCGCCCCCGGTCGGGATCAGGCATCGGTCGAACGGCTGCGATTGTCGCCCGGCGATGCCGAACAAGCGCGTACGATTGCCGCCACGATCACCAGTCGGCTGGGGAACCGCGCGTCTTTTGCCATCGGCTTTTCACAGAGCGCGGCCGCCATGGGCGCGCAACTGGCCGGTCGCAGTGACCCGGCCTTTTTGATCGCCCAGCCCCCGGAACAGGCGCTGGGCTTTGCTAGCAATCCAATGACCGCAATGGCGATCCGGCGCGATATTGGCGGATTCGGGCTGACACTGGCGACCGAACAGGGCGCGGTGCTGGCGCCCGACAGCAATCCCTTGCTTGCACAACGATCGGGCGTACAGCAATTGGGCTATGACCGCGTCGCGGTTGCCCTTGATCGACGGTTCGGGGGGCTCAGCACCGTGCTGACCGCCACCCATTTGCGCGAACAGGACAGCCTGCTCGGTGCGCATTTTGGTGCGGGGCTGGGCGCGGTTCAGGCCGCGAGCTGGTTCGTTGATGCAGCCGGGCGGCTGGAGGCGGGCGGCGGCTGGTCGATCGGTGCCGCGTATCGCCGCGGATGGACCTTTGCGCATACCCGCACGGGCTTTATGGGATCGGGGCTGGTCGGCAGCGAAGCCTTTGCCGCCGATATCGGCAAGAACGGTATCTTTTCAGGTCAGGACAGCTTTGGGCTGCGGATCGCGCAGCCCTTGCGGGTGACGAGCGGCAGCGGGCTTGATCTGCAGCTGCCCAGCTATTTCGATTACTCGATCGGTGCCGTCAGCCGATTTGACAGCCAGCGGCTGAACCTTGCGCCCGCAGGCCGCGAGCTTGATTTTGAAATGCGCTATGCCGCGCCGTTCCGCGGCGGGCTGATCCAGACCAATGTGTATATGCGGCGCGATCCCGGCAATGTCGCCACGCTCGCCGATGATTATGGTCTCGCGCTGCGCTATTCGCTTGGCCTTTGACCAGAGTCGCTGATCGGGCTGGCCAAATCAGCCCGGCCGCCCCATCTTGGTGGGCATGACCGCTTATTCTCTGCTGGACCTGATCCCCGTCGTCGAAGGCGGCACGGTGCCCCAGGCTTTTGCCAATGCCGCCGATCTGGCGTGCCATGCCGAAACGCTTGGCTTCACGCGCTATTGGGTTGCCGAACATCACGGCATGGCCGGTATCGCTGGCGGCGCGACGTCAGTGGTGATTGGCCATGTCGCCGCTGCAACTCAGCATATTCGGGTGGGGGCTGGCGGCATCATGCTCCCCAACCACGCGCCATTGGTGATCGCCGAGCAATTCGGCACGCTCGACGCGCTGTTCCCCGGACGGATCGATCTGGGTCTGGGGCGCGCGCCGGGATCCGACATGAGAGTGGCCCGCGCGTTGCGCCGAACGCTGGAGAGCGACCCCAATGCGTTCCCGCAGGACGTGATCGAGCTGCAAAGCTATTTCGCCGATGACGGCCAAACCGGCATCCGCGCGACTCCCGGTTCGGGTGCCCAAGTTAACATCTGGATCCTCGGATCAAGCACCTATGGCGCGCAGCTCGCCGCCGCGCTTGGCCTGCCCTATGCCTTTGCCTCGCACTTCGCGCCCGATGCGCTGGACGAGGCGGCGGCGCTGTATCGCCGCTATTTCCGCCCGTCGGCAGCGCTGGCCAAGCCGCATTTCATGGCCGGGTTCAACGTGTTTGGTGCGGATAGCGATGCCGAGGCCGAGTATCTCGCCACGTCACAACAACAGGCTTTTGTCGCGCTGCGCACCGGCCAGCCGCGCCAGTTGCCCCCGCCCGTGGCCGGTTATCGCGAGACATTGGGGCCGCAGGGCGGCGCGATACTTGACCATGTCCTGCAATGTTCAGCCATTGGCGCGCCCGCCAAGATTGCGCGCGAGATGCGCGCCTTTGTCGCCCGGACCGGCGCCGATGAGCTAATGCTGACCAGCTCAATCTATGATCATCAGGCGCGCAAACACAGCCTGACCATCGCCGCCGAAGCGATGCGGGAGCTGAAGGCGGCAGCGTAGCCCCATCGGAGTAACGATTACCGGTGCCGGAATTCGGTGACACTCTCGCCCTACGCTTGGCGCTTCCCATCGGCGCATGCGTCGGTCTGGCCATCGTCACAGGCAGCGCAGGCACCGGCACAATAAAGCCGAATCGCCTCCTGTATGACCGCCACTCAGCTCCAGGCGAAGCCGCCAATCGCGGCATGGACCGTCGAGCGCGTGTCATCGCCATCGCTGGAAATCGCCAGCTGCACCGCCTGGGGCGGCGGCTCGCCGAAAATGCGGCGATAATCAGCAGCGACGTCAACGCTTTCGGTATGCCAGATTCCCAGGGGCTCGCTTGCCGGGCGCAGGATGATGAAGCGGTGCGCGGCGGTTTTGGGCGGGCGGACCACGCTGCCGCGCGGCAAGCCGCTGCCCCAAACATAATGCAGGCTGCGCCCCGGCGCGTCGCGCCCGAGCAGAAAGCGCATCGCCCGATGCTGGCTCCGTTCGATGGCGCTGGCCTTGGCTGGATCGAACGGAAAGCCAATAATAACCGCCAGCGCACGATCATCATTGCCGCGCACCGACAGATCCGTCGCGGGCGGCCCGCTATCGACGCGCCAGCGCCAGTTGAGACGCGGCGTGTGAGCAAGATCGATTGAAATGCTGCGATAAAGGATAGACGAGGCGCGCTTGCCATCGACCTGAATGATGCCATTGCCAAGCTCGTCAAAAGCATTGGCACGGAGAAAGGGAAAGTTTGCCGTATTCCAGCCGACTGGAACGCCCGCCTGCGCTGCTACCGGCGCAACCGCCAACGCTGCACCACCGGCCAGCATCTGACGGCGGCTGAGTAAGCGTGGCGGTTCGACATCATCATCCATCGGGAACCCAACATCCGTAATCAACGCACACCCCTATTCGTCGCTATGGTTGGGAGGTTACGGACCGAGATACGCACTAAGCGCGATGTCAGATGCGCGGCGGCGCCGTGGTATAGCGAGAATCAGTTCGCCGCTGGTAACCGGAGCCGCACCAGCAATCCGCCGAGATCCTCGCTCTCTTCCAGACTGACTGTGCCTTCATAAATTTCGGCGACATCGCGGACGATAGCGAGACCAAGACCAGTACCCGGCTTGCCCGTGTCAAGCCGGGCACCACGATCGAACAGCCGCTGGCGTTCATTCTCGGGGATACCAACGCCGTCATCCTCGACCAAAAATTCGACAAAGCCCGCTTGCGCCTTAACCGTCACGAAAACGCTGCCGCCGCCATATTTGGCCGCATTTTCGATCAAGTTGCCGAGCATTTCATCAAGGTCCTGGCGTTCGACATGCGCCTTCAAATCCTTGGGTCCGTCCAAATCGAAGCGAACATGGCTGTAGAGCCTGCCCACCGCGCGTTCGACCGATTCCAGGCTTGGCCACACATCCGCCCGGCTATGCGCGTTGCCACGCCTGCCCACGGCGCGCGCGCGGGCGAGATGGTGGTCGACCTGCCGACGCATCGTCGTCGCCTCACGGATCACGGTGGGTCCAAGATCCTCGGCATTGGCGGTGGCGGCGTTCATGATCACCGTCAGCGGCGTTTTCAGCGCATGGGCAAGGTTGCCCGCGTGCCGCCGCGCCTCTTCGGCCTGGCGCTCATTATGTTCAATGAGGCCGTTCAGCTCCTCAACCATTGGCGCGACTTCGATCGGCATTGATCGATCAATCTGCCGCGATTCGCCCGACCGCATCCGGGCGATTTCTTCGCGCAATTTGCGCAAAGGCGACAGGCCGTAATAAACTTGCAGGCCCGCCATCCCGATCAGCCCAATGGCGAGCAATGCGAAGCTGATCAGCAGGGTCTGACGAAGCGCCGCAATTTGCTGGTTGAGCCCAACGCGGCTGGCCGCGACCTGGAAACGCCAACGCACCGGCGCGCCCGGCAACCGGGCATCGCGCTCCACCACGCGCAATTTTTCGTCGGGGAACTGGTCGCTGTCATAGATATGAATGCGCAAATCGCTGTGATTATCGCCATATTTCAGCCGCCGATCCCAGAGCGATCGCGACACGAAATCCTCGCTATTTTTGCCGCTGACCTGCCAATACAGGCCAGAATAGGCTTCCAGAAAGCGCTGATCGGCGGGCTCGCGGTTGAAGATCACCTCTTTGTCGGGCCCGATCTCGGCCGATGCGATCAGCGCGGTCAGCACATATTCCAGCTGATCATCAAAACTGCGCGTCACCGCATTGGTCAGGACACGATCAAGCGCAAAGGCCCCACCGGTCAACAATACCGTGATCCATACCGCCGCGATGATGATCATTCGGCGGCTGAGCGAGCCTGACGTCTTTGTTTCGGTGCGAGGCGGCACCGATAGCGGCACGGTCACTGGCGGCAGGCGTGCTGGCATTTCGCTGGGCGCAGGGGCATCGGCCATGCGGCTAGAATCGCGATGCCATCACCACCGCAGCCAGAGACTGGGCCGAGTGGCTAAGCATCGGGATCTTCCAGGCTATAGCCGAGCCCGCGGATCGTCGTGATGACGTCCTGCCCCAGCTTTTTCCTGATGCGCGTAACAAACACCTCAATCGTGTTCGAATCGCGATCGAAATCCTGATCATAAATATGTTCGATCAGCTCGGTACGGCTGACGACCTTGCCCTTGTGGTGGAGCAAATAGCTCAGCAATTTATATTCCTGCGCCGTCATCTTCACCGGATCGCCGGCCTTGGTGACCTTGCCCGATCGGGTATCGAGCCGGATATCGCCCGCTGTGAGTTCGGACGAAGCATTGCCCGACGCGCGCCGAATCAACGCCCGCAGCCGGGCGATCAGCTCTTCGGACTGGAAGGGTTTGGCGACATAATCATCCGCTCCGGCATCAAGCCCTGCGACCTTGTCAGACCAGCTATCGCGCGCGGTCAGCACCAGTACGGGCATCACCTTGCCCTCCCGGCGCCAGCGATCAAGCACGGTCAGCCCGTCAATCTCCGGCAGGCCGAGATCGAGCACAACCGCATCATAATTTTCGGTCTGGCCCAGGAAGAGGCCTTCTTCGCCGTCCGTAGCGAGATCAATCGCATAACCCGCGCCTTCCAGCGTGTTCTTGAGCTGCTGGCCCAGGCTTGGTTCGTCCTCGACGATCAAAACGCGCATCTTTTCTTCCCCCTGCTCGGTCGCATCCGCGACACGGGTCAATTGCCGGTCCTGCCGATGATCTGGCCAGAGCGACCATCGACATCGACCCAGATGACATCGCCATTGCGCAGGAACTTCAAGGTGTAAATCCCACTGCCCGAATCGAAATCCACGCCGATATATTGCGCGCCGCTCATCGTCGGCAGCACGCGCCGTTCGATTTCACGCAATGGCAACAGCCGACCACTGCGCATCTGGACCAGCACTTCAATCTGTTCGCCGCGACGCTGCGCATGGGCATGACTGCAGGATGCAAGCACTGCACAAGCCGCCAGGAAAAGGGGAAACTTCATGTTCATGGGAATTGGCATAGCCATCGCGGCTTGAACAGCCCGTGAATGCGCTTGTCAGCCAACAGAAACTTGCCGCAGCGCAACAA